>JAVCBX010000140.1:0-5032 GCA_037917635.1 Thermoproteota archaeon
AGCCTCGATGCTGCAGAGTTGGGCAACATTATTATGCAAAGGATGCATGTAAGGGAGGGACATCTTGCCAGGAATCATCATAGTTGGAATGCAGTTTGGCGATGAGAGTAAGGGAGCTGTCGTCGATTATCTTGCGAAGGATGCTGATCTCGTTGTGAGGTTTAATGGAGGAGCCAATGCTGGTCACACAGTCGTTGTCAGAGATCTTAAGGTTAAGTTCAGGCTGATGCCATCCGGAGCTCTAAGAGGGAAAAAGCTCGTAATAGGAAACGGGGTCGTTGTGGATCCAAAAGTTTTGATAGAGGAAATAGAGATGATTAGAAGTATTGGCTACGAGCCAGATCTGCTTGTTAGCAGGAAAGCACATGTTGTGATGCCCTACCATAAGATCATTGATGCTGGAAAGATGGCTTCCTCTCTCGGGACCACTAGGAGAGGCATAGGGCCAGCCTATAGCGACAAGATGAGGAGGACTGAAGCGATAAGAATATATGACCTTGTTGGCCCCAACTTCAAAGAAAAGCTAGAAAAGGTCCTCAGGATAAAAATCCATGAATTGCTCGAATTTGGCATAATAAATCGTCCAGAGAACCTTCCTAATTACATAAAGGAGGTTTATCAGGAGTACTCTCATTACGGAGAGCTCCTGAAACCCTATGTTGGTGATGCTTCCATTCTGATAAACAAGGCATTGGATGAGGGTAAAACGGTCCTCTTCGAGGGGGCTCAGGGAACTCTTCTTGATGTGGATCATGGGACCTATCCCTACGTCACTTCCTCAAATCCCATAGCTGGAGGAGCCTGCGTTGGAGCTGGTGTCGCGCCAACAAAGATAGATAAGGTGATAGGCGTTTCCAAGGCCTATACCACAAGGGTAGGAACTGGTCCGCTTGTGACCGAGATCTTTGGAGAACTTGGGAATAGGATAAGGAAGAGGGGAGGCGAGTACGGCACGGTCACAGGAAGGCCCAGAAGGTGCGGCTGGTTAGACCTTCCAATGTTAAGGTACTCCATCATGCTAAACGGGGTTTCAGAGATCGCATTGAGGAAGCTGGATGTGCTGGAGGGCATAAACCCGATAAAGGTATGTGTCGCCTATGAAATGGAGGGAAAAGAGAGGGAAATGATGAGTCCATTTCCTGAGGAACTGGAGGCTTGCAAGCCAGTTTACGAGGAACTTAAGGGCTGGGATGAGATAGGACCAGGGGGGTGGAAAAGGATTGCAAAAGCTGGATATGATGCCCTTCCACGTCAGGCAAAAAAGTACATCGAGTTCATTGAGGAAAGCTTGGGAATCCCGATAAAAATCATAGGGGTCGGCCCAGACAGGGAAAGCACGATAATCAAGGAGTGATGCCCTTCCCTAGGGCTTGCAATGCGTCCATTAGCCTGTTTTTTGTGAGCTCGCTTAGGATAACTACCTCTTCAGTTGAGAGGTAGTTCTCGATTGAAGAATCATACAAAAAACTTGCAGAAGCAGGAAATTCATCTGTCTCTGCCCAGAGGACTATTATTATGGGAATTAGAGGCAAAGAACGGAGCTTTATTGACGTATCTCCTAGATCAACCTTTGTTCCTTCTAAAAGGTTTCCAGCCATCTCTAGCATTTTAGGATTTCTTCCAAAGACTCTTTCTATGGGCCTTAAAACTCTATACCTGAAAGGCTTGAAATAAAGCCTTCCTCCAGGCAATTGCTTAAATGAGACGAGTTTTGACGTTAATTCAATTGGATTGGAGCTGGAGTAGCTCGAGAGAACGCAGTAGATCTCACTTACTTCTTTGGGGCTTAATTCCCTTACTAGAAGTTCGTCTGAAATTGAACCGTTCTTAAGGAATAGACATAGCCTCAAGAACCTAAGTACATCAGAATTCTCAAAGCCTAAACGCCCTTTAAGCTTGCGTATCCTCTCAGAACAGCGCTTCCAACTCCAATAATCTTGCTCAATTCTCCCGCTCACGTCTTCGTGAAGCACAAGGAATTTGATAGACCATGCTTCTTAATCTTTAAATGGCCCTTTAGAAAGCGAATTTGAGAGTATGAGTTAATAATCTAAATGAGCCACAGTTTTCCCTAGTTTCTTACAGTTGCTAGGCGTTCTCCGAGAGCAATTTGTCCGACCTCTTCAGGAGTTTTGTGCCCTTTAACAAACAAGGGGGTAATGGGAAAGGTTAGTAGAAATTATTGAGGCTATCTCCTAAGAGGAGATCTATCAAATTAGAGAGAATTACAACCTTCCCTTTTTGAGTCTCAACGAGAAGATGATCAGAATCAGGAGAGTGAAGATCGGCTTCCATGAAATTCTACTGCTTTCGATATGTTTAATCCCTCCATATAGTAAAAAAGATTAACGGATTCGAAAGCTTGCAACAAGAAAAATGGAACAAGACGATGCTTTGTCCCTCCCCCTAAACGTGATCCTATGCCAGCAAGTTTATTTTGCATTTCTTTTCCCTTTTCCTAAGAATCACAAAAATTATATTAAGACTTTGTCATGTTTACGTGTGAAGTTAGATGGCGAGGACATCAAGATATTAAGCATTCTCCAAAAGAACTGTAGAATTTCCGCGAAAGAGATAGCTGAGAAGGTTGATAGCCCCATAAGCACGATTTATGCTAAGATAAAGAGATTAGAAAGGTCTAAGATAATAGTAGGATACAGAGCAATTCTAAACCACGAAAAGCTTGGAATGGGAACAACCGCGTTCGTTCTTGCGACGGTAGCATATAGAATACCCGGGATGGATGAACCGCTTTCCCAGCTAGAAATAGCTGAGAAAATAGCCCATTTTCCGGAGGTTCAAGAGGTTCACATAATCTCCGGCGACTGGGACATCCTGATAAAGGTTAGGGGAAAGGACGTACATGAGATAGGGGAGTTCGTAGTAAACAAGCTTAGGAAAGTCAAGGGGATAGAGAAGACCCTTACCTGTGTCGTGTTTAGGACAACAAAGGAGACTACGGAGATACCCGTATCTGCAGAAAGGATTAGGTGACCGGGGTTAGGAAATGAATCGCACAAATGAGGGAGCAAATGAAGGCGATGTCATAGAAAGAATAAGGCCAAAGGTTAGCTATTTCTTGGTTGACGGGGAGACCGATCTACTAGATCCCTCAAAATATCCCTTCAATAGGGATGAATTGCCTCTATTCTGCAGACCTATTGGAATAAGGATGAAACCTCATTGCGCCTATCTCAGCGGAAACCGATCAATAATCCTTCCCTTCAATGGAAAATGGTTTAAGGCGAAGGCAATAGGTATTCCTTCTGGTAGATCCCAGCCAATTTATGTTAGAAATGAGCTCTTAACCTTCTTCCTAACAAAGGCAGGCATAGGATCTGGAAGGCTTATTTGGGGTTTCTCTACACTTAGAGAGGCCGAAAATGAGTTGAAGTGGATGAGAAAAGCCTTCGAGTTAGGGCTTCCTGCATCTGAACCTGTCGGAATTGGAATATACAAAAAAGTTCGAGTTATAGAGATTAAGGACAGATATGAGCTCTTCTCCTATTTAAGAAGGAGTTTTAATGAGGTTTTGGAGGATTTCTCGGGAAGATCTAGAGAAGTAAGGGCTGCCTGTGTCTTTTGCACTCAGCCAACCGACCTGAGGGTGGATGAGGTCCTTTATGCCTTCAGTATACCAAACATAGGAGAGATCTTAGGAGAGGAAGAATGCAAGAACTTTCTAAGGTGGCTTGGCTCTTCCTGCGGATATAACCTTCGGATGCACCACGACAACGGTATAATGCACGGAACGATTCAAGTAGGTGCTGGCTTTATGACAAACTCACACGTCGCAAATCACTTAGTTAGCGAGGAAGGAACCTGGATGACGGACTATCACATGGCTGGAGAAGCGAAAGACGAAATTAAGCTGGTTGAGGTCTATTGCCTCTGCCATGTGATGAACCCTCTCCCTCATGCCGAATTGCTTGCAAGGTCTAGGTTTGCTGAGGAACGGCTTCCAATGTTCGACTTATACGAGCTTCTGACCTCCGCATCCCTAGAATCGATCACAACCTTGGGGGCAATGGAAGTAGAACCAAGTAATTCAGATCTAACTCATGCTTTCTTGGATGGAGTGATAATGGGATATTATAAGAAGAGGAAGTACGAAGTAGATCAAAACCTAAAGAGGGAGATGCTGGCAAAATCCGTTTTGATAAAAGAAAAGCTTTGGGAAATCCTAAAATTGCCGAAGGGGATGCAAAGGGGAGTTGAATACTTTCGACGCAGGATGAAGAGTGCTTTTGATGAGAAAGCCTATCACGATCTGAGGAAAACCATAGAAAAAGGAAGGAATGGATAAATTAGCCCTCTTCTCTCCTTTTTATTTCCTTTGATAGCTTGCTTAGGAGTTCTGCTGGGTTTGCCACCGGGTATGCTATGGAGCGGACTACCTCCCCTAGGTCGAGATCGAAAACCTTTATGCCTCTAAGCCTCTCCTCAAGTACTTTTGATTCATCTATCGGGAAGTCCAGGCCTTTTATTCTCATGAGGGTTAAAATGGCCCATACAGGCCCTCCAAGACCCTCTAAAACCCTCCTGGATGCATCGATCATCAGATCTACGTCTTCTCTCCCCTTTTTTATCTCGTTCCAAGCTAGCTTGGCAATGCCTCCAGCCACATGTTCGTCGAACTTCTCTATTTCCTCGCCCCTCAGCTTTCTCATTACGGCATCTGGATCCGATTCCAATATCCTCCTTACGGTTGGCTTTGTGACTCCAAGCTCCCTTGCAATCTCCTCCTCGGTCTTAAACCTGTTCTTCAAGGCTATAGCGTAACACGCTTCCATAAGGCTTGGAAGCCACGTGAGGTTTCTGTACTCTATCAGCTTCCTTGGACCCCCTAAGAGCGAGATGCTCTTCATAAATATTCTCAACACTTCCTTATTCAAATCCTCCTCCTTCGGCCTGATCGCCACACCCATTCAATCACCCCTCAACTCCTCAAGTTTGGGACCCACTTTAACGAGACCTTCCTCGGTTATGTAGAGCAGGTGAGTCGAGGAATCGTGTCCAACCATCCTGCAAC
>JAVCBX010000175.1:0-5032 GCA_037917635.1 Thermoproteota archaeon
TTGTGCTCGGCGCTGCGGTCGCCGCCGTTGACGTCGGGATGGCAGCGCTTGAGCAGCTCCTTGTACTTGGCCTTGAACTCCGGCGCTACAATGAAGAACTTCTCAGGAGAATCTCCGTACAATTTGACGAAGGTCGGAGGAAGCTTTCCCTGCTTTGCAAGCTCTAGGAAGTAGTTCGCCTTCATCACAGCGGTGAGAGGGGCTCTAGCCATAACAATGGCCTTAACGAAAGGTCCGTCTCCGAAATTGCTCATGGCAATTGCCTTAAATATCTGGGTTTCGTTTATGAAGCCTCCAGCCATTATTATGTCAGGGATGTGCTTTCCCTTCTTCTTGAGTATCTGACACGCCTTTAGGACTTGAGCTTCAAGGTAAACAGTTGGAGTTCCCATCTCATTCATCATGGGCACTGGGCTCATGCCAGTACCGCCCCCAGCTCCATCGAAGACCACAGCATCAACCTCCGCCTCGCTTGCAACCTTCATGGTCCACGCCACTACCGCTGGCCTGTAAGCTCCGGTCTTTATGGTCACCCTCTTAGCCCCTATCTCCCTCAGCCACTGGACGTCCTCTACAAAGCTCCTTAAAGTTGGCATTCCTACCCTGCTGTGCCTCTCAAAGCTCCTAATAACTCCTGCCTTGAAGGCCTCTTGAACTACTGGATCGTCTGGGTCAGGTATGACGTAATATCCCCTAGACTTGAGGAGTTTTGCCCTCTCCAAAGTCCTGAGCCTTACCTCTCCTCCTATGGCTTTGGCTCCCTGTCCCCACTTTCTCTCTATCCAGTTGACCTCAAGCTTTGATATGACGTACTCGTCCACTCCAAGTCTCTGATCCTCAACGTTTGTTTGAACGACGATGTCACCGTGAACTCCGTCCCAGAACTCCCTATATTTCTTAACTCTCCTAGACATCTCCTTCGAGTCCGTCACCTTCCCATTCGTTATTATTGCATCGGGGTCCATGCCGCAAACGTTTTCACCTACGACTACAGCCGTGCCAGAGATGGCACACCCAACAGCAAGGCCGTCCCAGTACTTCTGAGCTACCCTTGTCGAGCCGAAGGCCCCAGCTATCATCGGAACCTTGAGGGGTACACCAGCTACGCTCGTCGTTATGTCAACGTTATGGAAGAAAGCCTTGTCCGGATCTGCTTCTATTCCCTTTGCACCTCTAAGCTCACAAAGAATGTTGAAATCAGACCAATCAAGCCTGTAGTCTTTGAGAGAAGCTGCTGTACTTTCTCCGAAGTACTCTGGTGAAGGATAGAGGACTTCTCTTCCTCTGAAGGCTGAAAGACCTATCTCGCAGAGCACTGGGCAGTCATGGATGCAGAGGGGACACATCCCACTAGTGGGGCTAACATCAACAACTCTGGTCCTCGTGCCCGTTGTGGACATTCCGTTCAGGTAAGAGGAATTCTTAAACACCCTAGCAGACACGGTCCTCACCTGAGGATGTGATGGGGAGTTCACTTAAAATTTTTTTACAACATCTGAGGAGGAGCCGAAGAGCCAAATTCGCTCAATTCAGCCTTAAATGAAGAAGAAATGGCCTAAAAGGTATTTTTAACTAGAATGGATCCATAATAGGTCCTTTTTCTACCCCTAGAAAGTTCATATTATAATCTCCAATAATTAGCGAGGGGTGCAATGGATGGGAGAGGTCCAGTTTAAGACTGAGATAATTCAAATAAAGCCACCTGAGGGTTGTAATATAATTCTTGGTCAATCTCATTTCATAAAAACGGTTGAGGACATTTATGAGGCACTCGTCAATACCGTCCCAGGGATTAAGTTCGGAATAGCCTTCATAGAATCGTCCGGAAAGTGCTTAGTAAGGCATGAGGGCAACGATGAGGGGCTCAGGAAGCTTGCGGCTGAAACTGCACTCAAACTTGGAACCGGACACGCCTTTATAATATTCCTTAGAGAGGGCTGGCCAATAAACGTGCTTCAAAGGCTCAAGACGGTTCCAGAGGTCTGCAAGATATACTGCGCAACTGCAAATCCGGTCCAGGTTATAGTAGCTGAGACTGATCAAGGAAGAGGAATTCTAGGAGTAATAGATGGGTTCAAAACAAAGGGAATTGAGAAAGAAGAGGACATAAGGGAGAGGAGGGAGTTCCTAAGGAAGATCGGGTACAAGTTTTAGGAGTAATTTGCGCCAAGTTTATTTTCGGCCCGACCTGAGCTAAATATCAAACAACTCGAGGCTTATCCCCTTTATCTTATTGATCACAAGCTTCGCAACAACTTCCATTGGATCTAGGTATGGGAAGTCCTCCTTAGATACGACAAGGGGTATTTCCGTGCAGCCCGCTATAACTACCTCAGCCCCCTTTCTCTTCAGCTCCTCAAATGACTCGAGAAACTTCTCCCTCGTCCCCTCTTTTCTCCCTGCCTTTATGCTGTAGATTGCATCCATTATCCCGTCTACGTCGCTCGGCTCTATTAGCTGGATCCCCCTTCTTCCAAGCTCGTTGTGATAAAGGCGGGTTCTAAGAGTTCCTTTCGTTGCAACTATTCCAGCAGCTCTTATTCCTTCCCTCTCCAAAAGGCTTGCGGTCTCCCTTATCATGTGGATTATCGGGATCGAAATGGCTTTCTGAACCTCCTCGTAAAAGAAGAAGAACGTGTTGCAGGGGACGGCTATGAGGTCGGCCCCAGCTTCCTCAAGTAACTTTGCGTCCCTAATCAAGCGGGGAACTGGATCCTCTCCCTTGCCCAGTATGGCTGCAGTCCTGTCTGGGATCTTTGGATCGTTTAAGACAATCATCCTTATGTGATCTTGATCTTTTTGAGCAGGAGTTAGCTCTATCACTTTTTTCATGAAGTAAACGGTTGCTTCGGGTCCCATGCCACCCAATATTCCAAGAGTCTTCTCCTCAACCATTTACATCGAGAAATAACTCCGCGTTCTCTTAAAAAGAAGTTGAAGTTCAGTTGAAGAACGTCCACTTCCTAGATGTACAGCTCCCAACAATGGATATCAGCTCACCGCACTTTGGACATCTGTTTCCTTTCTCCAAATTGCAGCTTATCACATCAAACCCGTACCTCTTGATGAGGGGCTCTCCGCACTCAGGGCAGTACGTGTTCTCGCCTGGATCTCCTACCACGTTTCCCGTGTAGACATACTTAGCTCCCTCTTCCATTGCAATTTTTCTCGCCTTTTCAACGGTCTCAACAGGTGTGGGAGGTCTGTCAAGCATCCTGTAGTGTGGGAAGAATCTTGAGAAGTGTATGGGAGTTTCTGCTCCCACCTCCCGAACCACCCACCTCGAAAACTCTCTTATCTCATTCTCTTCATCATTTAGGCCTGGAATGATGAGATATGTTATTTCAACGTGAACTCCAGCCTTCTTCAGGTAAAGAACTGTTTCTAAGACGGGCCTTAGTGAAGGTGCCTTGCAAACCTTCCTGTAAAACTCGTCCCTAAATGCCTTTACATCCACATTTGCAGCATCTATAAGCGGAGCAAGAAGTTCTCTAGTTTCCTTGCTCCAATAACCGTTTGTTATGCTAAGGGTCTTTATCCCTTCATTTTTCGCCAGCTTAGAGGTCTCTACAACCCACTCAAGACTGACAATGGTGGGTTCATTGTACGTAAAGGCTATTGAGAGGGCTCCTGCTCTCTTTGCCCCATTAACAGCTTCTTCAGGCGTCAAATTTTGAAGCCAGGGATATTCGAGTGGATCTGATTGGCTTATGCCCCAGTTCTGGCAGTGATCGCACATCAAGTTGCAGCCAATCGTCCCTATGCTGTAAGCCCAAGATCCAGGATAGTAGTGAAAGAGAGGCTTTTTTTCAATGGGATCCATCGCAACTGAGCTTACCTTTCCATAATTTACCTCACAAAGTACTCCATTCGAATTTATCTTGCTCCTGCAGGCCCCCCTCTTACCTTCAGGTATCAGGCAATACCTCGGGCAGGCTAAACACCTAACCTTCCCTCCTTCTACGGGCTCCTGAAGCCTCGCTAAAACCCAGCCTTCCCTACCTTCAGGACAAGGCTCAACCATGTGGTATCATCATATGTAGCGACTCGTGTTTTTAACCTTGAAATGAGGGCTTTTTCCCTTAGCGCTTCCCCCTTCCCTCTCTCAGCATCCTTTCGTAATCAAGCCTGTTGATCCTTACTTCTTTTCCGCAAAATTCGCACTTGTATACTGCTGAATCATCGAGCAGAACTGGATCTCCCTTCAAAGGCCTTCCGCAGTAGCAAACGAAGCCGACCAGCTTTGCAGGACATCCAACCACCAATCCATGGTCAGGGACGTCTGAGGTGACAACGGCCCCCGCAGCAACCATAGCGTAACTCCCAATTGTGACGCCACAAAGTATTGTAGCATTCGCCCCTATTGAAGCTCCCCTCTTAACAAGAGTTGGAATGACCTCCCAATCTTGGTTGAACGATCTCGGATATTTGTCGTTTGTGAAGACGGCATGAGGCCCTATGAATGCATCGTCCTCGATGACAACTCCTCTGTAAATTGAGACGAAGTTCTGAATCTTGACGTTATTACCGATCTTGACGCCCACGTCTATGAAGACTCCCTTGCCTATGTTACAGTTCTTCCCTATCTTAGCCCCCTTCCTCACATGTACGAAATGCCATATTCTCGTTCCTTCGCCAATTTCAGCTTCTTCGATTACTGCAGTGGGATGGGCATAAAACATTTTGGTCACACTCCTCATACTATAGGGTGATTTTAAAAGTTTTTTTGATTCAATATTTTAGAGACATAGTTGAGATTTTTGTAGAAAAATTCTTCAAATGTGATCTTCAAAAAAAATTAAGGGAGCTGTTTCCAAACCTAGATTATTTCACAGAAGATAAAATAATCAGTAACCTCTCCCGCTTTTTTCATGAAAGTGACTTCTTTTTACCATATAAAGATAAGCTTTATGAGTTGTTGAAAAGGACAATTGAAAAAATTGATCTTGATAATGCGACTGAAAGTTTGAAATATCTTGCTGTGGGAATTCGTGAATATCTCAATGAGTATATTTTGAATTACATAATGAAT
>JAVCBX010000148.1:0-5021 GCA_037917635.1 Thermoproteota archaeon
TCTTTAAGCGCTAATCCCATATGATGTGCGGATTAGGGCTCTTTCAAGCTCAAATTAGTGGGGTTCTTCAACGCAACACCCTAATTCTAGCTGGTTTGCGCCTTTTTGGCCACCCACATCTAAATTTTATAGAGAAGACAAGCTGTATGCCTACGTTAGGTGAGATGCTTGGATGAGAAATTCAAAGAACTTGAAGATTTCATATTTAGAAAGATCTCAGAGACCAAAATTCCTGGTTTAAGCGTGGCTCTAGTTGATAAGGAGGAAGTCGTGTACGAACGGGGTTTTGGTTTCAAGGACCTTTCTAGAGGATTTCCAGCAACTCCGCAAACCCTTTACTGCATTGGTAGCGTTACAAAATCCTTTACATGCCTTGCAATTATGCAGCTGCAAGAGAGGGGTTTGTTGAGCGTTGAAGATTCGATCGAAGATTACGTTCCCCTGAAGATAAGGCCAAAGGGTGAGCAAATTAAAATATGGCATCTCATGACACATACAAGCGGAATTCCAGCTCTTGCATACGCAGAAGCCGTAATAAGGCAAGCTATCGGAGCATCTGAGGAATGGCTCCCAATTTCAAGCTATCAAGATATGTTCACCTTCATGGCCGATGCCGAGAGCTGGGTCCACTCAAAGCCAGGAGAGAGGTGGTTTTACCTAAACGAGGGCTATATATTGCTGGGCTACATAATAGAGAAGGTTTCAGGTGAGAAATACGATGAATACGTGAAGAGACACATACTGGAGCCCTTGGAGATGAGAAGAAGCTTTTTCCACAGGGAAGAAGTTGAAAAGGATCCAGACGTGGCAACTCCTTACATAATCTCCAAGGATGGGGAAAGGATACCGAGCACCTATCCTTACGGGGCGATACTTAGCGATGGGGGTCTTGTAAGCAATGTTGTTGACATGGCAAGTTACGTTAAGATGTTCTTAAACTACGGAGAGCTTGATGGAAAGAGGGTGGCTAGCGAGGAATCGATTAGGGAGGTGATGAAGCCGAGGGTCCGCCTTCCTTATGAACCTTTCATAAGTAAGGGTCCAATATACTACGGGTACGGTCTCGCAATAAGGCCAGGATTCCTTGGTCACGATCTGATTGGACACGGAGGAAGCGTGCTTGTTTCCACGGCCTATATGGGGTTCATACCCGAGGAAAAGGTTGGAGTAGTTCTGCTCGCGAATGGAAGCGGTTATCCCCTGAGCTACATGGGGATGTATGCCTTAGCAATCCTTATGGGAAGGGATCCTATGGAACTCCCCATTTTTAGGTACGAGAAGACGTTAGAGGAGCTCTCAGGGATATATGAGACCTATAAGGGGACCATGAGGGTTAGCGTAGTTAAGAGGGGCAGCCTGCTTTTCTTGGAAAGGAAGGACAAGTACACCGAGATGACAGTCCCACTTCTTCCAGTCAGTCTTGAAGGAAACGTTAAGGTTTTCCACGGGATATCCATGGACAGGAAGGTACCAGCTGAGTTCACAATGGAAGGGGAGGAGGTTCACTTGGTCTATGAGAGGTACAAACTTAGAAAAGTTGGAAAGCTGTGAACTACAATAATTTAAGCTAAATCCTCACTTAATGAGGATGAAAGGCATCTAATTGAGTTCTTGAAGGAGTGTACGCCTTTTTTATTCTAAAAAATATGTAGTAAAAGCTTCAGGGGAAAAGGACAAATTCAGACCTAGAAACTCGTCAGAAGCCTATAGGATCCCTTCTCAGATGTCAGAACTCTAAGGCTCTCCCCTTTCTAAATGAAACAAGGCACTAAACCTTCAGCAGACTTTTTAGTCCTTCAAGAACTCAGAGGACTGGCCTTATACTGAGGATATTAATGAACCAATGAAGTAGAGCTGAAGGAGCGATTCTTTTAGTTATATGAAATAGATAGCAGTCAATTAATAATCCAAGGGTGCTTTCGGGTGCGTAAATTAGGAGTTCTATAAGAGAACCCCTAAACTCGAAGTAGAAATTGAATAGAAGAGTCATTATCGCAAAGAAAATCCAAAAGCCTTTAGAACTCCATCTATAGTAACTTTCAATTCTGATCTGAATCAATCCATTCCAAACGACGTTTTCAGCCATATCGACTGAGTGAAGAATTGCAAAAGCAGGAAAAGAAGCCAATGGGATCTTTAGAGCTTTTGGCATTAAAGCCATCGGTATGGCGGTTGAAATCAAGAGATTAAGGGCATTCATTGCAGCCATTGCTATGAGAGCTAGAGAGAAAGCAAATAGTATGTCTGAAAAGAGAAGAGACCTTCCTCTAAAACCTATAGAGGACATATCTTCCTTTTTTAACTGTACGTAGATTGTTGGCAGAAGGACGTAAGTTAACAACCTTGTAATGAAAATAGTCCACGCTGACGGTTCCTTTGGAAGGAAGATGAGAAAGGCCCTCGTTCCTGGGAACATGAGTGCTAGGAGAATTGGAAGATCCCTCAGATCCCCTCTTATAACTTTCCTCTCAATATAAGGAACCTCAATTTCTCTGAAAATCATTCTCAAAAGCAGAAACGAGAGGATAAGCGCAAGAAAACTTGTAATAGGATTGTGATTTGGGAGATGTCTGCAAAGATTTCCATCCATTATCCTTAAACTGGACACGTAGAATGTGAAGAAGACTATTGTGATGAGAATCATTATGATCTGGAATTGGCCGAACTTCTGATATCTTGTCAAATTTCCGACCATGTTCTCTCCCATTTATCCTCCGGGTCATGAAATTAAATTAAGCAGAGAAGAATTTTACGCGCATTCAGATTGCTCCTCCAAAAGACGTTAGAGTTTGGCTAAAGCTGGCTACTCTCCAACAATCCAGCTGAAAACTAGATTGCAGACATCCTTATTTTCCTCCGCGCTAAGGCCTTCTCCATAGACCAGGATTGGAACTCGCCTTTCATGGAGTGAGCCATGCGACCTAAGGTTAACTTTAAAGAAGCCGCTTTCTCCTTTGCCAAACACCACATCCTCCTCTCCAAGCACCATTATGTCCCCTATCCTTTCAGGATGCAGGCAGTATTTGGATGAAGCTTCTTCCCTGTTCAAAGCTTCCTCAACGCCCTCGGTTTCAAGAAGGATTTCTTTCGCTTCTTCTACCTCATTTTCTTCCTCTAGGTAAAGGTAGGAGGAACCTCCCAGGTCTTGGTGATGTGCAACATATTTGTCCTTTATGATGGGGATGGATTTGGCTGAAATCCCCTCTTTTCTCAATATCCTTTCCAAGTCAAGGCCCCTTCTCTTATCTGACATCCCATGATCGGCTACTAGAAACACAAGATAATCAGATTTACTCCTCTCGAGATGGTTTAACAATTCACCAAGCCAAAAATCGATTCTTTTCATCCCTTCCTTTGCTTCTCGGCTTTCTGGAGGAAACTTGTGCATGAGGTAATCGGTGGTGATTAGTAAGGAGAGATCGGGTTCAAATCTATTGATGACCTCCAAAAGGGACATGAAAAGCCATTCGTTAACCTTTATTGAGTAGATGTGAGGAGGCGGACCTATCATGCTTTCCAGCGAAGCCAACGGTCTTTCTGCTGAAAATGAGATGGTAGCCCCCCTTCCTACTAAGGTTCTAAGCTTTTCCTTAGCGGTGATGAGAGCAGATTTAAGACCAAGCCTTGCAAGCCTTTCAGTAATCGTTTCAACGAGGATGAAATCAGCAGATTCCATGTAAAAAGTCTTTTTGAGCCTCCTATCATAGTAGAAATTTGAAGTTATGCCGTGTTCTTTGGGATAAGTCCCCGTTAAAATGGAAACGACATTTACGTTCGTAGTAGTTGGAACTACGGCTTTGCCAAGATTCCAGTTGAACCTCCTGAAGTTCGGGAGATCTCCTCTAAGGTATTCGGGATCACAGCCGTCCAAACATATTATTACAGCCCTTTTCATCCGATCTATAGATAGCTTATACCTTTTGATGTTTTCTTTTTGAAATTTAAAACCTTAGAGAATTCTTGTAAGTTCTCTTCGCCGATACCCTTCATAGTTAGAGCCCCACCCATGCTTCTTTCAGTGGATTTTTAAGAAATTATTCTCCTAATTGGATCTTTGCCTCTTAAGCAGATGGTCCTAGCATTTTTGCAGAGGTTAGGTAGAAGGCATTGTATAAGCTAAGATCTCTGGATCCACTCCCACAGTTATTCGATCCATATTTTGCTTACGCTATTTAAGAAGCTAAAACGTTCAGAAAAATTGCATTAGCTGAATTTCTGCGTTCTTTCGAAGAGAAGCTACAAATTAAATGAACTAAGTATTTCTTGCGTTTTCGTAACACCATCCCCCAACCTTACTTCGTATCCCAGCTTGATCAAAGATCTTTCTATGGCTGCGACTACCGAAATTATGTCGTTAGCATTAATTGGCCCCATATGTCCGACCCTGAAGTACTTGGATTTTATGGATGGAAACAATCCCCCTGCAACGACCACATTTCTTTCGAGCATTTCTCGCCTAAACTCACCTAGTTCAACTTTTTCTGGAAGATATACGGCCGTAACAGTTGAAGCTGATGTTTTCTCGTCCTTAGGCAGAATTTTCAGCCCTAAACCCTGCATGCCTCCTCTAAATGCCTTTGATAAGACCTCATGCCTCTTGAACCTGTTCTCCAGCCCTTCTTCAAAAATGAGTTCTAAGCTTCTGTGAAGCCCTACTATGAGGTTAACCGCAGGAGTGGCAAAGTAGGCTGTCTTCATCTTTTCGTATGAATCCATAATTTCCAACCATTTTGTCAAATCCATGTA
Source organism: Thermoproteota archaeon (assembly GCA_037917635.1). Taxonomy (GTDB): domain Archaea; phylum Korarchaeota; class Korarchaeia; order Korarchaeales; family Korarchaeaceae; genus QMVU01. The sequence continues at coordinate 4,747 of JAVCBX010000148.1, forward strand.
GTAGGGCGCATACTTTGACTTAGTTTCATTAAGCCTTTTTATCGCCTTGGGAGAAAGCCAGAGTACAGCTAAGCCAGGTGGCACCCCAAGCGCCTTTTGACTTCCAGTTAAAAGGACGTCTATTCCCCACTCTTTCATCCTTATCTCCTCTCCAGCTACGCTACACACACCATCCACTACAAGAAGAGCCTCGTGCTGGCTTACTAGCTTGCCGAGGTCCTTTATGTCATGCCTGACTGAAGTGCTGGTGTCTACATGGGTAACAGCAACCAGCC
>JAVCBX010000070.1:0-5009 GCA_037917635.1 Thermoproteota archaeon
CCCGCTACCTAAAGCTCTACTTGGATTGCAGGAGGAAAGGGACTGATAAGATCCCTCCTGAAGGAATAGAAGATGAGAGTCCCCTATTTAGGACTTATGAGAAGGAGGTAAAACCATTACCCCCTGATTCCTTTAGGAAGATCTTCTACAGCCTTCTACGTAGGACGGGTCTAGACAAAATGAACGGAAAAAGGAGAGAGGTAAGAGTACACAGCTTAAGGAAGTTCTTCAGGACGCAGATGACTGCTTTGGGAGTTCCTATCGATTACATTGAGTATATGATGGGACATAAGCTAAGCACATACCACGACGTTCAGATGAAGGGAGTTGAGTTTCTCAGGGAAGTCTACGCCGCAGCAAACTTAAGAATATTCCAGAAACCGAAAGCAACCCTTGCCGATATCCTTAAAGAAATAATAAGGGCCAAGGGAGAGGACCCATCCAAGTACCTTAAAGAGGAGGTAATGAGAGGAAGGACTATTCTTTTGGAGGAAGAAGAGGTTGAGATATATGCCAGAGTCCTTTGGGAAATGCTACGGAAGGAGATATTGGACGATTTGAACGTCCCTCCAGAGGCAGGCTCAAAACCTTGTTCAGTAACATAAAAGGAGGATTTATGCCTCAAAAGATCCACTAAGACTACATAGAAAATGAAGACCGGATCAAAAGAGCGAAAAACTACAAGGAGCAATCCATCCTCAAAGCTTTATTGATTCCAAATTGGATTTCACCTGGTGAACAAGTTGGGCAAAATGAAAGCTGCTCTGCTATATGGGATTAGGGACTTAAGGCTAGAAGAAGTCGATGTGCCAAGAGTTAGTAGGGGTGAGATCCTAGTAAGGGTTAGAGCGGCTACGACATGCGGGACAGATTTAAAGATATACAAGCGCGGTTATGTGGGCGGTATAATAAGATATCCCCAACCCTTCGGTCACGAGTGGGCTGGAGACGTCGTGGAAATAGGAGAAGGAGTCGAAGGAATTGAGGAAGGCATGAGGGTTAGGGCTGGCAACAGCGCACCATGCTACAGGTGCCCGATGTGCCAGAAGGGGCTTTACAACCTCTGCGAGAACAGAACCTGGCTTTGGGGTTCCTACGCTGAATACATTAAGGTTCCAGCCTCGATAGTTGAGCATAACTTGCAGGTAATTCCTCCCCATCTATCTTACGCTGAAGCAGCAATAACAGAACCACTTGCCTGCGTGCTTCACGGAGCGATCAAGGCTGGAGTCAAGCTTGGAGATGTGGTCGCAATTATAGGCTCGGGTCCAATCGGGATACTTCACGCTCAGCTTGCGAAAAGAATGGGAGCAAGCAAGGTAATAATATCTGACATGGTAGAAGAGAGGCTGAAAGTGGCAGAACAACTTGGAGCAGACGTGTCCATCAATGTAATAGAGGAGGACCTAGTTTCGAGGGTTAAAGAAGAAACGGAAGGTTTAGGAGCGGATGTAGTGATAGAAGCCGTCGGGCTTCCTTCTACTTGGCAAGAAGCTCTTAAATTAGTTGCTAAGGGCGGAACCGTGCTGGAATTCGGTGGATGCCCTCCAGGAACCAAAATAGAGGTTGATACCGAGCTGCTCCATTACGGAGAAGTTAAGCTGATGGGAACCTTTCACGCTACCCCAGAGGAATTTTCGAAAGCCTTTGCACTAATAAGCTCGGGACAAATAAATGTAAGGCCTCTAATATCCATGGAAAAGCCTTTGGACGAGATTAAAGAGGTATTCGAGAAGATTTTGAAGTCCAAAAAAGTTCTCAAAGTTTCCATAATTCCCTAATCTGAGAGCATTAATGTTGCAAGTTAAGCTGACAAGCTGTTCGACAAGAAAAAGACCTCAAACCGTTTATAGTTATCTCTCCATTACTTCCTAGATGGTTGATGGAATACTAGTCCTAGATTACGGTGGACAGTACTGCCACTTGATCGCGAGAAGAATAAGGGAACTCCGGGTTTACTCCGAGATAGCTCCTGGGAACGCTTCAAAAGAAGACTTGTATTCTATCAGCTTCAATGTTAAGGGGCTAATCCTCTCTGGAGGGCCTTCAAGCGTGTTTGAGGGAGGTCCAACCATAGATAAGAGGCTCTTGGATGGATCAATACCCGTCCTTGGCATCTGCTATGGTCATCAGTTAATTGCACATGTCCTTGGAGGGAAGGTGATTAGAGGGGAAAAAGGGAAATTTGGAACATGTTACGTCTCATTGAAGAGGAAAAGCAGCATCCTCAAGGGCCTTAAGGATAGGGAAAAGGTTTGGATGAGCCAAAGGGATTTGGTGATAAGAGTTCCAAGGGCTTCAGCGTGGATGCGTCATCTGAATCCTGCCCGATTACGGCGTTTTCAAACGAGGATAAGAAGATCTACGGAGTTCAGTGGCATCCTGAAGTGGTTCATACCGAGAACGGGATCAGGATCCTGAAGAACTTTGTGTTCGGAGTCTGTAACTACTCTCCCAACTGGAGAATTGAGGATTTCGTGGGGAGGGCTATAGAGGAAGTTAAGAAGGAAGTGGGGTCTGGAAGAGCTATAATAGCCCTAAGCGGTGGAGTAGATTCTAGTACAGCCGCAATGATAGCTCACAAGGCCCTTGGAGATAGAGCCATTGGGGTTTTTGTAAATCATGGACTGCTGAAAGCAGGAGAGATAGAAGAGCTGAGAAACCTCTTTAAGAGGATGAGATTAAACGTAATTTACGTCGATGCTAGCTCTAGGTTCTTTAAAATACTTAGAGGGGTTAAAGATCCGGAGGAAAAGAGGAGATTAATTGGGAATGAGTTCATAAGGGTGTTTGAGGAGGTTGCAAAAAGGTAGGAGCGCAATTTCTCGTTCAAGGAACCATATACCCTGGCAGAATCGAGTCCGGAAGAGGTTTGCAGCCAGAATAAAAACCCATCACAACGTGGCTGGATTGCCTGAGAGAATGGATCTAAAGGTAGTTGAGCCGCTCAAGGATCTATATAAGGACGAGGTTAGGACCATTGCAAGAGAGCTTGGGTTGCCAAAGGAGATTGTTGAGAAGCAGCCTTTTCCAGGTCCCGGGCTGGCTGTAAGGGTTTTAGGTGAGGTAACGCCGGAGAAGGTTGAGCTGCTTAGGAAGGCAGATAAAATAGTTAGGGAGGAGATAGAGAAAGAAGGACTTTCCTCTAAGATTTGGCAGTTCTTTGCGGTTCTCTTGACAGATAGAAGCACTGGGATTAAGGGAGACAGCAGAGAATACGGGTACATCGTAGCGATAAGGGCAGTCGAAAGCGTAGATGCAATGACGGCAAGGTTCTCAAGGCTCCCTTACGACCTGCTTGAGAGGATATCAACCAGAATAACGAATGAGGTTCCTGGGTATTAGAGTAGTTTATGACATTACCAATAAGCCTCCCTCAACCATTGAATGGGAGTGAGCTTGTCATCGCCTATCTCTCTCTAATTCCTAAGAGGGTTATCACCCCCCAATTTTGCCCTACCCCACATCTCCTCTATGCTTGAAGCTCCAGCATATCCAAAAGCCGCTTTGAGACCCTCAATGAACTCCTTTACAATAATAGCGACCCTTCCCGTAGGGGACAAGCACCTCTACACCTCCACAACTTCCTTTGAGGGCCTAGAATACCTGTCGAGCACATACCTCTTAGCCTTAGCTGAAGGGCTTCCCATCCCCCTATATTGCTTGAATATCATTCCGTTTATCATGAAGGGTTTGCTTGGCAACTCCTCACATCCAGCCAAAACGAAGCCAAGCATCACGCTCGAAGCTCCAACTGCAAAAGCCTTAGCAGCATCACCCGGTCCCCTTATACCTCCATCTGCAATTACTGGTAGCTTTACTTTGTGATCTGCTAAGGCTTGTGAGACTTGGGCAGTTGCCCACAAAGTTGGAGAGGCAGCTCCAGTCACCTTGCCCGTTATGCAGTTGCTGCGACGCGAGAGGCCTCTTCTTCACTCTTCGCCAAACCCCCATCTTGACTTTGAAGTTGAACCATCTCTTTGATATATTTCCTCCCAAGGTGACTCTTAAGATAACCTAAAAGCCTTAAAAGAGCCAACTTTTTCCAAAAATTTGCCAGATTCCAGAAAAGCTTGACAGGATCGCTTTTCGACGACTTCAGGTACCTGCTAAGCACTAACAGAAATTCCGCCCTTCGCCCGCAAAAGAAAAAATTCATAAAATCAAAAAATGTGGTTGTAAAGAGGTATAACAATGACAAATAGACGTGCATCGTCAGTCAGCGACAAGAGCAAACCCTTTATTCTCATCGCAGCGATCGCAGTAGGATTGTGCTGAATCGTTTCATAAGCGGTGTGGTGGAGCAGTTCTATGTTCTCGTTAACATCGGCTTGTTCTTAGTGATCCTCACGACCATGCTTTTTGTAGAGGTCAAAGAGATCGGGAGGGCGTTCACAAAAGTTAAACCTACTGCGTTGGCTTTAGCAACGAATTTCATTTTCACCCCATTTTTTCGCATGATTCCTAGGCTGGTTATTTTTGCGCAATTACCCAGACTTGTGGGCTGGAGTGGTGCTCTATAAGCTGACACCGTGTTATTGGCTGGTACCTAATCTTTGCTGATTTGGCTAAGGGTGATGTGCCTTGGGGGTAGCGTTGCTGCCTTGGAACCTCTTGCTCTAGATCGTGCTTCTGCCAGTTTACATGTGGATCCTGATTGGCAAAATGGTGCCTCTGAACGCTCTGACACTGATAAAGAGCGTGGGGCTCTTTCTCTTCCTCCCCTTTCTAGCCGGTTGGAACCTAAGCGTGTTTCTCATTTGTTGGCGAGGACGGGAATGGGTATATGGCCCGTTCAAGCAAGCAATGGATGAAGTAAAACTGTGGGCATTAGTGTTGGTGATCATCGGCATCTTTGCTTCTCACAATGCACTAGGCATCGGCGATCTGGGCCGAATCGCCATGATCATCTTTGTGATTACTCTCTTTTTTTGTCGCACTCTTCCTTATGGCCTCTTCCCATGGTATCACCCTCTTTTCCCTCACATAAACCCCTAGAACCCTTGGAT
>JAVCBX010000058.1:0-4988 GCA_037917635.1 Thermoproteota archaeon
GGCCATGATCTGAAGGTATGAGGTTAGCCAGCCAGCAAATATGAAGACAGTTGCTGGCAAAACTCCAAAAAGGTCGAGAAAGGGCATAAGTAGACCTATGAAGATGGATATGTGTATTGAGGTTATCAAACCAGCTTTCCTCCCAAACCTCTCCCAGTTCTTAACTGAAAGCAAGCCAGCTACGAAGAGGTCTCCAAGGCCAAAACCCAAGTAACCCTCGGCGGGATAGGCTGGAAGAAGAAGCATGATGGGAAGTCCAAGGCTGATCCCTTTCTGCCCCACCTCAACCATCATCTCCGTTCCGAAAACGTGGATTATATCTATTATGGATAGAAGAGCAACGAAGATTATGGAAGACTTCCAGGGAAAAACGCTTGAGAGGATCAATGATGTTCCTAAGGCAAGAATCAATGCAAACAAGTTCAGGAGGCCTAGGTTCCAGAAAAAGAAGAAGCATAGGTAGAAGATGATGGGCAAGATCAAGGAGATCCAACGGTTACCAGTAAAGATTAGGGAGGTCAAATTCAGCACAAATCCTATTCCTGCTAAAGAAAGCAGCATTAATAGGCTTGCAGGCGTTATGGCTAAGATGGCAACGACTACAGCCAGTATTAAGACCAGACCAATTGCGTCCTTAATCCTAAGCTCTCCTTCCTCCATGAACCTCCTTAATCTAGGCTTAACCCTTGGATAAGTCCAGAGCAATAGGTTGAGAAAAACGAAGGATAGGGTGGGAAGCACGAGATCTACTTGCATCTTGAAAAGGGTGTCTCCTTGACATAAAAAGAGAACTTACATTTTTGCAAAAGGACTCTTTTAAATTTCTTGCGCAGAAAATAGCGATGCTTGAGCGCTTTCACTCTTACTTGGATTCCTTTGACCTCCAAGACCTTCTCAAGGAGCTGAAGCTTGAAAACAAGGTAAAATCTCCCCTAAATCGCTTTAAACAACCTTTAATCGAGGAGTTAAAGGAGAGGGATCTATCTCTAATTACGGGTTTGGGAAGGAGAGGGATGGAGGTTTTGTTTGACTCGATTTTAGAGTCATTAACTCCTCTTTTGGGCAAGAAGGCTCCTGACATCCTGCACGTTGGTTCCGGAACCGGATGGTTGACCGGGATGATGGTGGACAGGATAAAGAGGATCTTGCCAAACGCAAACTTCTTTGCAATGGACATGTTCCCTGGCTTATTGAAGATCCTCTTGTCAAGAAGGGAGGATGTAGTTCCGATAGTGGGTCTTTTAGAGGGGATTAGGGGAAGCCTACTCTACTCTTCTCGTTACTTTGCCCTTCCCGATAGTTTTGATGCCATAATATCTATACTAACCCTACATCATGTAAAAGACGTAGAAAGGGCATTGTTGAGCATGAAGGAAGCCCTAAGGCCTGAGGGAATAGCAATAATCGTCGATCTTTGTAAGCACGAGTTCAAGGAATTTAGGAGGGAGATGGGCGACATACACCTTGGATTCGACCCCTCGAACTTTCAAGGACTTGCAGCAAAACACTTCCCACGAGTATTAGTTGAGAGGATCCGGGGATTGAGTTACAAGTCATCTAATAAGTCCATAGAGCTATTTAAAGCCGTTTTAAGCCTCTAATTACTCAAGGAACTCGACATCATCTATTATTCCGTCTGCATCAACATCGATTCCCCTAACTACCTTTGCCTTCACGCTTTGGTTAAAGGTGTTGCCGCTTTTGACTTGATCCAAATGCCTTATAAAACCAAGAACGGCAGCTCTAGTCCCTCTGAAACCCATTCCTGCGAAGATTAGGACTTCCTTGTTCTCATTAAATGGGCTCTCTATTCTCGCTATAAGACCCACTTGCTTCTCTCTGTAAACCTTCCTGGACAAGGATGAGACTATGCTCCACTCCCTTAGCTCCTCCGAGTAATCGAAAAATATCGGGAGGTGTTCGTTTATCCTCGCACTTATTATGTTTGCCTTGGGTCCTCCAACGATTATTAAGTTCTTCTTAAGGTCTGCCTCCCTAACCTGAGTATCAAGCTTGTAAAAGGGTATGCTGTACTCCCTAGTGAACTGACCGAAGAACATGGCTAGGTTTATGGCACAATATCCATCGGAGGCCCTAGACCTGTACTTCCCATGAGGATCAGGACTTCCTAGGATTATCAAGGAGTCAAATCGTCCCTCATTTATGAAGGGCCTTAGAAACTCTATCTCAGCAGATCTTATCCTCAAGTCCCTTATTGGCTCAGATGGAAATAGTTTCATAGATACTACACCTGCAACAGGCTCGTAAATTTTAGCAAGAGCCCCTGATCTCTGTTCAGTGGATACTACTCGAATCAAACCAGCTTCTTCCAGCTTTCTTATGTTATAATAGATTGTTTGCTCCCTGATGCCTAGGATCCTGGCCAAGTCCATGGGGCAAGAGGGCCTCTTTCCAAGTTCCTTTAAGATCTTAAGAGCAATCTCGTTTCCAAGAATAGTTATCTTCTTTGGATCCTTTATCAAGAAGGTTCTATAGGCATTTTGTCCATCCTCCGTGTTCTCAACGTAGAAGCTCATTGTTCATCACTTTAACCATTATCGTTATACTTCAAACATTATGGCTCAGATTATAATAGTTTTTGGTCATTCCTCCTCAACTCGAACATTCGGCTAATGGCCCCTAACATCAAAATCTCAGAAGATTTTTTGTTCCCTTTTAGCTCAGGGAAAAGCGATGAAACAAGCTTCAATATCTGAAGAAAGGGCAATAGATGCGATCAAAGGTCAGATTAAGGCCTTTAAGATAAAATTCCTAAAGCTGATGATTGTAGACCTCCTTGGAAGGCCTAGGGGGCTGATTATACCATCAGAAGAGCTGGATATATCTATAGGAAAGGGAGTGAGCTTTGATGGATCCTCTTTGGAATTCGTTGGGATAGAAGAGTCTGATCTCCTCTTAATGCCGGATCCCAAAAGCTTCTTCTTGTCCCATCACGGGGAAGTAACCCTCGGAAATCTCTTCTGCTTCGTTTTAAATCCAGATCATAGGCCCTTTGCTAAGGATCCGAGGTGGACCCTTAAGAGATCTATGGATAAACTTGAGGAAGAGGGAGTAGTTCCGAAGATTGGTGCAGAGGTTGAGTTCTTCCTGTTGAAAGGAAGGAGTCAGCACGATGAGGGGGGTTACTTCGACCTAGTCGGGGATGAGGCACTAAATCTAAAATTGAGGTTTTCAGAGTCTCTAGCTCTTGCTGGAATAAGGCCTGAGGCAATTCACCATGAAGTAGCTCCAGGCCAGCACGAAATAGACTTAAAATTCTCAGAAGCAATTAAGATCGCTGATTCCATCACGATCTACAAGGAATTCCTCAGGAAGATAGCCTCAGAATTCGGCTTAATTGCAACTTTCATGCCAAAGCCCTTTGAGGAGGTAAACGGCTCTGGAATGCACCTTCACATAAGCCTTTGGGATCTAAGGGGCGAAAACCTCTTTTGGGATCCCAATTCAGGCTCGATTTCGGAGATAACAAGACGCTTCATAGCAGGTCTGTTGGAGCACGCAAGGGCCCTCTCAGCCTTTGTGGCTCCTACCGTGAATTCCTATAAAAGGCTTGTCCCTGGATATGAAGCTCCAGTTTACATCTGTTGGGGATTCAAGAACAGATCTGCATTGGTAAGAGTTCCAGCTTCAAGAGAGGATGGCTGTAGGATAGAATTTAGGGCTCCAGACCCCTCTTGTAACCCATATATAGCTTTTTCTGCTGTTCTGGGTGCTGGAATGGATGGAGTGAAGAGGGAACTTGACCCCGGAGATCCGATAAACTGGAATGCGTATAATACGCCTGAGAGGTTCGAAAGCCTTCCTGCAAACCTTAAAGAAGCTGTTGATGAGGCCAGAAATGACGAATTCTTGAGAGAATGGGTTGGAAAGGAGATTTATGACGCTTACCTTGATATGCTTGAGGATGAATGGGCTGAGTTCTCCAGATCTGTTACTGATTGGGAAATAAAGAGGTACCTTCGAATTGTGTGAGAACCTTTTCTCAACGAAAGGAACACAAATTAAAGAGGACTCCCCTGCGAAACTAAATTTCTCTTATTTCAGGATCCTTTAACCTCAATAGAATGGGGATCATTATTAACTGAGCCAAAATCACCACCACAAATGGGTACGCTTCTTTCCTAGAGTATAGAAATCCGCTAAGTGCGGAAGCTGTTATGGAGGAGATGCTACCAATTACTGTCCTTATTGAAAATATTCTGGCCCTTCTCTCCCGTGGAATAGCATCAATCCAGATGGCTGAGAAGCCCGGCTTCCACAGGGAATCTCCTATCACTCCCAAGATCCAGGAAAAGAGCAAGGCTTCAAAGCTCCTAGCTGTTATGAAAACGAGATTTGAGGCGATCCAAATCAAAGGAGCAAGCCTCATTTGCTTCACTCTTCCCCTCCTGTCGGAAATTCTTCCCATGTAGAGGCTTAGAGGGAAGTAAAGCAAGTTGTATACTGCTCCAACTATTCCCCACTCTAATTTAGTTACACCTATCACGTAAAGGGCATATAATAACCAAAAAGCCCTGGAGATCCCAGTAATCACCCCAAAAAGAATTTCTAAAAACAATAAAGACTTTATAGGACCATAAATCCATGAAAGAACTCTTCTGAGGCTTAAAATTGTCTCTGCAACGGATATACTTCGTCCCCCTTCCCGTTTAGCTCGGAGGGTCTCGATCATCTTGAATCTCAGAAGGCCGTTCACAAAGTAGACAGCGGAATTGAGGACTAGAGCGATCCTGAGGCCAAACAACCCATATTTCTCGTATAAATATCCTCCAAAAAGCGAGCTAACTGTGCTTGGGATTGCCCAAGAAATCCCGTTTATTAAGGAGCTTCCAAAGGCCCTAGAGTCAGGTGGAAGAGAATCTTGATATATTGCGGTTAAAGCTGGGTTGTAAATGTTGCCTAATGCGACTGTTAGGGATGTTGCTAAGAAGTAACTCCTCCAATCCTTTGATATGGCTCTCATCAGG
>JAVCBX010000053.1:0-4950 GCA_037917635.1 Thermoproteota archaeon
AACTAGGCCCCTAGTGAATCAACATTATAACTTCTTTCTCAAGCATAGTAGTTTAGATAAGGATTTTGTTGCCGTGCTCACTGGAAAGCTAAGTGGAGACAGGAGGAAGAAGATTTGGGAGAACAGCCTTGTTGTGTTTGCAACTCCCCAAACTATCGAGAACGATCTAAAGGCTGGGAGGATAAGCTTAGAGAACGTATGCTTGTTAATTGTGGATGAATGTCACAGATGCGTGAAGAACTACTCTTATACTTACGTGACTAAGAGGTACAACTCCGAATCCAAAAACCCACTAGTTTTGGGGTTAACAGCATCTCCGGGACATAGTGAGGAAGATATTAGGGAGATCTGTAGGAATCTCGACATAAAGAGGATTGAGATGAGAACTGAAGAGGATGAGGATGTAAGACCCTATGTCTACAAGAAAGTTGTAAATGTAATTCAGTTAGATCTCCCTAAGGAGTTATTGTATATACTTAACCTGTTAAAAGAAAGTTTTAGGGGAAGAATTATGGAATTAAAGGAAAGTGGTTTGATAGATCAGCCCCCTTCTAAAATAACTAAGAGTTATCTTCTAGAGAGAGCTAAAGTGCTAGCGAGTGAAGTAGAAAAGGATAGGGGCCTATTCCCCAAATTCTTAAAGTTGGCAGAGGCCGTAAAAATCTACCATGCCTTGGAACTTCTCCAAACCCAAGGATTAAGGTCTCTTAGAAAGTACTTTGAAAAACTGGAAAGGGAAAAGAAGAGGAGTAATAAAAAGCTTCTAGCCGACGAAAATTTTAAGGAAGCATACTTAAGAACTGTAGAATTGTTAAATAAAGGGATAGACCTACCGAAGTTTGCCAAACTCAAGGAGATAATTCTCAAAGAACTGGAAGTAAATCCGCAATCCAAATTTATCGTATTTAGTTCCTATAGAAAGAGCGTTAATGCAATAGTCGATTTCCTGAAAAGTTCTGAGAATAAGATAAAAGTTGCTAAGTTCGTTGGACAAGCAGGGACAGATGGGATGAAGCAAGAGGAACAAATAAGGAAAATTAAGGAATTTGAAGAAGGGGTCTACAACGTATTAGTATGTACCACAATTGGGGAAGAAGGGCTCCACATACCTGAAGTTGATGTGGCCATATTCTTCGAGCCGATACCGTCGGCCCTGAGAACCATCCAAAGAAGGGGTAGAGTAGGAAGAACCAAGTTCGGGAAAGTGTATGTATTAGTTATGAGGAAGACTATTGATGAAGGATATTTCTGGGTTTCAACAAAGAGGGAGAAAAAGATGAAGAGAGTTCTAAGCTTCTTAAAAAAGTCTAAGGTTTTTGAAGAGCAGAGGAAGTTAACATGGTACTTCTGAGGAGGCAGAGGATTTTGAAGATCGAAAAGCCAGTCTTGATAGTTGATACTCGTGAGGATCTATTGTTTAAAGATAGGTTAAGGAGCTATGGTGTAAAGGTAGTGGAGAAGAATCTGGACGTAGGGGATGTGATAGTTTCTGAAAGGATTTGCTTTGAGAGGAAGAGCTTTCGAGACTTTGAAAGGAGTATTATAGATAAAAGGTTATTTGATCAGATTTCCAAAATGGAACTATCATTTGAAAAGCCGGTGCTTGTAATAGAGGGATTTGACTTAGAAGAAAGTAGCCTAAAGAAAAACGTACTCCTTGGTTCTCTAGCTTTCCTCCTTTCAAACACCAACGTTTCTCTTATTTTCACGAATGATATGGAAGAAACCGCTAAACTAATAGTCGAGGTCGCGAAGAAGGAACAATTTTCCAACAAATCCGCCTTGAGCTTTGTCAGACTCAAGAAACCAGTTAGCAAGAAGGGAAGCAAGGAGTTCATCTTAACTTCTTTCCCTGGAATAGGGCCAAAAACTGCTAGGAAGCTTTTAGAGAGATTTGGTACTTTAGAAAGGGTTTTCTCAGCCTCTATTTCGGAGTTGGTCAAGGCTGGCCTCCCTAAGAAAAGGGCCGTAGAGTTCAAAAAGTTGTTGAGGGATGAAAGTTCGTAAGTTTCTCATCGTTGGTGTAGATCCGGGAGTAACAACTGGACTATGTATAGTGGACTTGCAAGGGAATTACATTTACTCTGAAAGCTCCAGACAGCTTGACCTTAAGGAGCTCATCAAACGAATCTCCCAGTTTGGAATACCAGTCCTAGTTGCTTGTGATGTAAATCCTGCCCCGAAGTTAGTGGAGAAAGTTGCTGCAAAATTTCAAGCAAAGCTCTTCGTGCCAGAAGAGAATTTGAGCGTTAGGTTAAAGAAGAGCTTGACTCGTGGAATGGAAATTAAAAATGATCATGAGAGAGATGCTGTTGCAAGCGCTTTCTTTGCATTCAAGAAACACAGATCTCTTTTCGAGAAGGTTGATAGAGAGCTGTCGAATTTGGGTGAGGAAGAAAGGGAATTGGTTAAGAAAAAAATGCTGTCAGGAGAAATTCCATCGATCAAAGCTTATCTAGAATCTAAAGAAAGAGTTCCAGGAGTTGCTAAACAAGAAAAGAAAATTAAGAGGAGGAAAGCCGCAGAGGAAGAGAAGGAAATCGCCACCTTAAGAACTGAGTTAAAGTTCCTCAGGAAAAGGGTGAAGGAGCTAGAGGAGGAAAATGAGAGGTTGAAAGCTTTAATCCAAAGAATTCCAAGAGCAGAGAGGAGAGGAACGACTAGATATGTGGAGATTAGTTCGCTGAGACAAAAAATTAGGGAATTAACCGAAAAGCTTACACTTCTCGAAGGTGAGGTTGACAGGTATAAGAGAGAACTCAAAGTCTTAAAAAATGGTTACCTCCTCGTCAGAGAAGTGGAAGAAGTTTCTAGGGAAGTTGGGAAATATGAAGGTGATGTTCTCCTAGTTAGGGAAATTAAAAATTTGGATGAAGGGCTAGTAGAAGTTCTAAAGAGTTTTCCGTTGCTTATCGTAGATCACATAGACCCAAAAAGTGAAGAAATCCTCCTCAAGCACAACATTCGCTTTGTGCTTAGGGAGTACATAAGATTGGAAAGGGTCTCAGGTCTCTTATGTGTAAGGAGGGATGAAGTTGAAAAAAAGAGGGAAATTAAAGAGATCCTTAAGGAAATTATTGAGAAATATAGAAAAGAGAGAAAAGCTAATCCTTGAAATCATCTGGTTTTCCATCAAGTTCTCGATCTTTTCTATCCCTATTTACCTTATAAAGTTCTTCAACCTAAATCTTTGGCTTCTCCAGCTCATTTATGCCTCCCTTACCAACTACTTGCTCCATTTAATGGCAGTGGACTCAACTTTATTCTACACCTTGAGTCCAGAGACTTTAGCTGAAATACCTGCAATTCATTTGAAAGAGCTTAACCTCTCTTTTGCTATAGACAATTCTTGTACCGGCTACGTATCAATGTTAGCCCTAACTGGACTCATCTTCTCAACTCCCAGGAAAAAATTTGGGGAGAAGTTAAAATTTTGGAGTTGTGGACTAATCCTGGTCTTTTTCGCTAACCTCTTGAGGATCCTAATGACTATTTTATTCGCCTTAAATTTTGGAGGAGCATATTTGGATATAGTCCATAACTTGTTGTGGAGGGAACTTTTAATTATAGTAATCCTCATAATTTGGATCCTATTTTTAAAGTACTCTAAATAAGCTTCGGGTGAGCTTTTATGGGCACTATGATTTACAGGATCCTCCTCACTTTTCCATAGGGTTTCTCTTCAGCAAAAGCCGCAACTTTGAACTTGTAGATCTTCACATCCTTATCCAACCAACTACCATGGGGAAGCCCAGCCTTCTCACAGAGGGCATTCAAGAAATTTTCCTTTCCTTTGATCAATTCCCAAACCTGAGGTAGGAAAACCCCTGAAAATAATCCTTTCTTTAAGATCAAACCATCCCCTTCTTGTATTTTTTCCAAATAATCTTTAGGGTTTTCAACCTCTATCAGTTCTGGCTTAGAAAGCACTGAAACCTCAAAGGTCACTACTTCTAGCTCATCTTGCTCTAGGGGGAGGAATCTAGGGTCATTAAACGCTGCATTGAGAGCGGCTTTAATTACAGCTTCTCCCAATGGAAAAACAGGTTCCACAAATCCTATACATCCCCTCAACTCCATAGAAGGATACTTATGGATTGTAACGAAGACCCCCCGTTTCTCACTAAGCTCTTCAGGTGGCTTCGTTCTCAAATTCTTGAAATGATCCTCGATGGCTTTCCTAGCTAGCTTCACAAGCTTTTCCCCTACTTCCTCGGTTATCTCCATGATTTAAGAATTTAAGCTCCAGTCTTTTAATTATTTGCCCTTCAATAGAAAAGTAGAAAACCTTTAGCTAAATTTAAACTGATATGAATAGCATGAAGGAAGCCCAAATTAAGGTACTGAGCTACCTAACTGCCAAAGGTCCTTCCTTACCCGTGGAACTCACTAAGGTTATGGGTGTGGACACTTTAACTTCTAATGCTATCCTCTCAAGTCTCGTGAAAAACAAAATTATTCTGAGAACTCATAAGAGGATAGGTTCTTCTTACATTTACTACCTCAAGGGTCAGGAGGAAGCTGCTAGGAAGAGGATTTATGAAAATTTAAGTGAAGAGGAAAAAGCTTTACTTGAAAAGGTAAGGAGGGAAAGGGTAGTATTTGATCAGCATCTGAGTGAGAAAGAAAGATCGTTGGCTGAAGAGCTTTTAGACTTCATTATCCCCATAGAAGTGCGAACTGAAGGAGGGGAAACGTATCTTGCATGGAGGTACTATTCTACTACAGAAACTGAGGTAAGGGAAAGAGTTGCGAAAATTCTAAGTGGGTTGAAGGAACAAGAAGAAAAAGCAGCAGTTCAGAAAACTCCTCCAAAAGTAGAAGTAAAGCCTGAAGAGAAAGTCGAGAAGTTTTTGGAGAAGATTGGAGCAAGAGTGCTTGAGTTTTCATCTAAGAAGAGGGAAAAAGAGTATCTTATCGAAATTCCCAATTTTTCTGGAGGTTCTAGAT
>JAVCBX010000077.1:0-4945 GCA_037917635.1 Thermoproteota archaeon
CATAAGACATGAGGGAAATAAGATGGAAGAAGACCCCTTCGATCGCTGGATGAAGGAGATGATGAGGCTTTTCAAGAAGATAGAGGAGGATCTAATGAAAAGCTTGGAGGAAATGGGAACACTTGACTGGGAGGAGCTCGAGGACAAGTTTCCTGAGGTTGAAACGCCAAGCGGGATGAGAATTCGAGGACCTTTCATTCAAGGTTATTACTTCACGATAGGGCCAGATGGAAAGCCCGTCGTCAGATACTTCGGAAATGTGCCTAAAGAAAGGAAGGTAAGAGAAGTAAGAGAAGAGGAAGGAGAGAGAATTCCAATCCAGATAGGGGAAGGAGGCACGGAAGTTGTTAGAGAACCCGTTGTAGATGTCTTGAACTTTGAGAAGGAGATCGTTGTGATAGCCGAAATGCCTGGAGTTGATGAAAAGGAGATAAAGGTAAAGGTAAAGGACAGAGAACTTAGGATAGAGGGAGGGAATTACTCAAAGACCATATGGCTTCCAAGCAAGGTTGACCCCTCGTTTAGCAGCTCGTATAAGAATGGAATATTGGAGATAAGGTTAAAGAAGAGGTAAAAATGTCTCATCACATGTGATATGGCAACGAAGTTTCCTCTTTTGGAGTTTCCGCTTCTGCTATTTCCCTTGCAGCCCTTCTGAGTTCCTCCATAAGCTCCTTTTCTCTTTCTATCATCCTGTCCATTTCTGAGAAGTCCGTCTGTCCCCCTATTATCTTATCAACTACCTGCAAGACGCGCTTGGACGCTTCCGGATCCGGAAATGAGCCTCCTGTAGTTCCAAGCAAACAAGCGCTTCTTATTCCGTGAACATATGCCATCCCAACTATTATTCCACATGCCCCCGTCACGTATCCTCCCCTAAGTCTCTTAACCCCATAAGACTCAAGCTCCCTCATCAAGTCTGGATCGTTTGTGCAGGCAAAAATCCCCTTAATATTGGGGGATCCAGGGACATAACCACCTAGCGCGAGGACTAAATTCACATTAAGCGAGCTTACGTACTTAATAACCCTCTCGGCGATTCTGTACTGGCCCCAAGGAACGGGTTGGGCCTCTGAAGTCATTAGAATCACATCCCTCCTTGAACCATCTCTCTTAAGGTAGTAAAGATCTATTGAAGCTAGCTTCAGGTCTTCTTCCTCAACCCTTACTCCTGCGGAACCATCTGGAAGCGGAATCAGGTCGCTAACTATTCTTGCCACCAATGGCGGGTTGTATTGATCAATCAAGTATTGGACGGCGATTTTTCCAACTAAACCAAGACCAGGAAGCCCTTGTATTAAGACCGGGTTGTTAGGACTTACCTTCCTGTGTTCTATTAGCTTTATCATGGACAACTTTTCTCAACCTTTTGGTCTCTAAGTAGGATTTAAAGGTGTTTCTTGAAGAGGACCTTTGATGAGGCTGATAGTAATAGGTTACGGAACCGCTGGACAAACAGCTTCTGCAATTGCTAAGAAGCGAGATCCAGAGCTTGAGGTTGTCGTTTTGGAGAAGAGACCATATCCTGTCTATCATCCGTGCTCCCTCCCGTATGCATTGAGCGGAAAGATTCCCCTTGAGGACGTGATTGAAAGAAGAAGGCCTCCAGGCATAGAGTTGATCAACAATGCAGTTGCAAAGAAAGTGGATCCTTACAAGAAGGTGGTAGAGTTTGAGAAGGAGGGAAGTGAAGATTCAATAGAGTACGATTTTCTGGTTATATCAACAGGTCTTAGGCCAACAGTCCCTCCGGTTGAAGGACTCGATCTAGAGGGTGTTTCCCTTTTTTGGACCGTTGAAGACGTGGAACGTTTGAGAAAAAGGGGTTTTGAGAGGGTTGCGATTGTAGGTGGAAGTGCAACGGGCGTTGAAATAGCATCTGAGCTCGCATCAATGGGAAAGGACGTTGTACTCGTCGAAATGATGGAACAATTGCTTCCAGGCAAATTGGATCCACCAATAGCCTCATTGGTAGCAAAGACCTTATCTGAGATGGGAGTTAAAGTCCTTCTAAAGCATCCGTTGAAGAAGGTGATGGGAAGAGGCGGTCATGTTGCAAGCGTAGTTGCTGGAGAGGAGGAAATAGAAGTGGACACAGTCATCCTTTGCACAGGTGCTAAACCAAACGTGGAGGTTGCAAGGAGATCTGGAATAAAAATAGGAGAAAAAGGAGGAATTGTTGTTGATCAGTGGTTAAGAACCCAGTTTCCAAACATCTACGCTGCTGGCGACGTTGCAGAGGTCAGGGACTACATCACTGGAAAACCGGTAATAACAGGCTTGGCTTCAACCGCCCTTGTTCAGGGAAGAATAGCTGGAACAAATGTCTCTGGAGGTGATGCAAGGTATGAGGGTGCTCTTTGCCCTTTTATAGTCCATCTAGGCGGGTATGAGGTTGGTTGTACTGGGCTTACATCAAGCAGAGCAGAGGAGGAAGGAATAAAGCACTTATTTGGAAGATTTAAAGGGCCAGACCTGGCCAAAGAAGTTCCTTGGAGGGATTCCATAGTTACATGGCTAGTTTTAAACGAGAGTGGAAGGCTTTTGGGGGCCCAATTCTTCGGCAAAAGAGGAGTCTGGGGAAGGGTTATCTTCTGCACTTTAGCCATTATGAAAGGCCTTTATCTCCATGAACTTGAAAGGATGGAGTTCGGCTATCATCCATTAGTGAGCCCTGTTACAGAGCCTCTGGCTGTTCTGGCAGAGGCCTTAAGAAGGAAATACAGGATATAAGGCTTAGCTCAACAGGTCCATTTCGTCGAGAATCGTCTTTATGGGCTCTGAGGGACTTTCAAGTTCATTTAAAATTGGTCTTGTGTTAATTCTATAGGACTCCGGATTTTCTAACATCTCTGATATCAAAGGAATTGCTTCTTCAACCTTTCTAAACCTATAAATTGGAAATCCCTTTTTTCTCAAGTACTCATTGACATAGAGGGGATAATCCAGCGGAAAGAGTGAGATCGATGGAGTTCCTAGCATGGAGGCTTCTCTTGCCATAGTCCCTCCCCCAGTAATTACTAAGGAGGAATAGGAGTAAAGAGAGAGCGTATCAAGCGCCTTTTTTGGTACAATTAAGCCCTCAATTTTCTCAGCAATTTTCCTTTGTTCCGGGTATCTTGGGAACAACACCACCTTTGCCCCTTTTTTTAGGATGAACCTGATCAGATCTGGGTATTTCCACATGTGCGATCGAGAAAGATAGGCTGCTTTCTCCTCAGGAGGTCTTAAGATTACAAGGAGCTCTTTCTCTTGAACTCCTATGTTTTTTAGGACGTTGGGGTCTGGCTTGCAGGACCTTACCCAAAGAACCTCATCAACTCCGTCGTACTGAACTATTTTTTCCTCTTCCGCTCCTAACTTGATAAGCTCATCCTTGGGCACAGCGAGAGGAGAAATAATCCTTGTAGATAGGGGAAGAGTTAGCCTACCAACGTGAAAGGCGTGAGGGGTATCGTTGAGCGTTATTGAGGGAATTCCTAAACCAAAAGCTACTCTAACTGCAGATGGAGAAGAAAGGGAGATCAGAACATTTACTCCAAGTTTTTCCACCTCTCTTACAAGCTCTTGGGCTCTAACAGCATATGAAATGAGCTTACTAACCTTGCTAGCCCCTCCGTACTTTCCAACTCTCCTGTAAGGTACCCCTTCGAGTTCCAGCACTTGAAGGGTCTCAGCGTATTCTCTTGCTGTTACTAAGACATCCAGGCCCTCGGATTTTAGCTCCTTATAAATAGAGGCACACAGTCTCGCCTGTTTAGGCGTTAAGGCATCTAACCAGATTAGGCTATTCAATGTTCTCCCCAAAGAGCTTGGCATAGGTATCTCTCAGGAACTCCCTTGCTTCTTCCATTAGTTTCCTTCCCTTTTCAGTTATTTCATAGTATTTCCTGATTTTTCCAGTTTCTGCAACTTTTTCTGTCATCTTTACCAATCCTCTTGCTTCTAAACTCTTTAAAACAATGTAACCAGTTATCCTAGCTGGCCTCCAGCCGAATTTCCTTTCGACCTCTGCGGGTATGGTATAAGCGTACTGTGGACCATCCATCAGGAGAGAGAGTATGTAAATCCATAAGTTCTCTTTTGTTAACTTCCTTTGAAGTCTGTCCAAGGGCATTTCAATCACCCAAGTAGTTCATGGATTCGTTTTTCTTCTGCTGACTGTGTTCTGGGTTTTCCTTGGGTCCAAGCCCTCTCTCGTATTCTTTAACTCTTCTACCCATTTCACCCATGTCTATGCCCAAATCCATTATTGAATTGAGTTTGTTCAAGATGTTCTGAGCTGGTTTCGGATCCGGAAGATAATCAGCGATTACGCCAGATACAAAAACGTATCTCATCCCCCTGATCTTCGCCATCGTCAAGTTCGCCCCTGCTAGACCTATTACTGATCTTATCGTCTCATTTCTCATTGATCCAAGCTCTTCAAGCTTCTTTGTCCAGTCCTCGTCTCCAAAGACTATCACAGAGTTGTAAAGGGATCTGTCAACGAAGCCAGCTATTATGAATATCAGTTCGACTCCCTTTTCCTCCAAGTAATCGAAGAGCAGGGAGGAAACTTCAAGCTGTCCCCAAGGAACTGGCTGAACCGGAGAGGTAACGAGAAAAAGCCTTTTTTCTCCGCTTTTTGCAAGTCTAATCTCAATGGCGGGGAGCCTGAACGTTCCATCGCTGTTTATTATTATCCCAGCCACGTTACTAGATAGCATAAGGTACTCGGAGTAAATCTTAGCGACCAGCTTTGCATTCAACTTTTCAGCGAGATAAGAAACCACCTGGATTCCTATGTCTCCCAGGCCAGGGTAGCCAGTAATAGCTACTGGCACCGATTCCTTGATGTCAATCAGTTCAATTAGTTTGTTCCATCCCATGATGCTCCAACTCTCATGTTTTACTCATAACTAATTATTAAACCTCTCTTTGGCAAGAGATTAGTTTCTCACCC
>JAVCBX010000055.1:0-4921 GCA_037917635.1 Thermoproteota archaeon
CTATCACCCCGACTGCCTGACGTTCAACAAAAAGGAGATAATCAGCAGTTCCGGTTTTTAAAGGAAATTCCCGAACCGCTACACCCAGTCCAGCACTGAAATTGATTCCATGATAATCCTGAACATTCCAACCAGCATCTTCAAGCATCTGGTCAATATTAACTCTTGCTTGCTGTTCTGGATAAACCATATCATAACCCTTTTGTTGAAAACATTATCTTTCTCAGAATTCTGCTTTTGCAAGATGTCTAACCTAAACTCACAACAAAGAAAATACAAGATAATTCAATGGAATCAGACCTATCCAGACAGGGCAATCAAGGTGAAGTTCCCCGAATTCTAGTTCAGAACTTATATTTTTTCCTTCTTTCTCCTCCAATGAGCTGTAGATGAAGGGCATTTTGATAAGAGGAGGAACAGTTGTAGATGGGACGGGTAAACCTCCTTACAAGGGAGATCTTTACATAGAAGGTGCAAGAATAGTTAAGATAGCCAAAGTATCTGAATTAAAGCCAGATTTGACGATTGATGCCTCTGGCCTTGTGATCTGTCCTGGTTTCATCGACATGCACGGACATTCTGATTACACCCTTCTAGTGAATCCTTTTGCAGATAGCAAGGTGAGGCAGGGGGTTACAACCGAAGTCATTGGAAACTGCGGCCAATCAGCAGCTCCGATTCTTGGAGAGGCCAAAGAAGAGGCAAAGAGGGTGGCTGAGAGATATGGCCTTGAGGTCGACTGGACCTACATGGGAGAATACTTGAAAAAGCTTGAACAGAAAGGTGTTTCGATAAATGTCGTCCCTTTAGTAGGGTTTGGGAATGTAAGGCTTAGTGTGATGGGATATGAAGCTAGAGAACCAAGTGAAAAAGAGCTTCAAGAAATGAAATTCCTTATCGAGAGATCCATGGACGAAGGAGCGTTTGGAATGTCAGCTGGCCTAAGATATGTTCCTCAGTCATTTGCAAAGACAGAAGAAGTCATAGAGCTCGCTAAGGTTGTTGCAAGGAAGGGAGGGATATACACGACCCATATAAGGGATGAGGGAGATGGGGGAAGGCTTCTAGAGGCCGTTGAAGAGGCGATAAGGATAGGAAGGGAGGCGAGGGTTTCCGTGGAGATCTCACACTTGAAGATACTTGCAAAGCCCTTTTGGGGCCTTTGCGATGAAATGCTTGAGATGATTGAGGCTGCAAGGGAAGAAGGGATTGATGTGAGCGCCGATCAATATCCATACAGGGCAAGTGGAACCTCCTTAATGGCTTGGATACCTAAATGGGCCAGAGAAGGCGGTTATGAGAAGCTTATTGAGAGGCTTGAAGATCCTAAGACGAGGAAGAAGATAAAGCAGGAACTCGCCAGAGTTATTGAAATCAGAGGAGGGGGCGAAAGCGCTTTAATATCGAGGTTTGAGCCAAATCCGAGCTATGAAGGAAGGACTCTTGAAGAAATTGCAAGAGAACTCAAACTTCAGGTCGTGGAAGCAGCCTTGAAACTTGTAGAGCAGGCTGCAAGGGAGAAGAAAGGAGTAGGCGTTGTTAACTTCAATCAATCCGAGGAGAACGTGAGGAAGATCATGAAGAAGCCTTGGGTTATGGTTGGAACAGATGGATACGCGTTGAAGCCTGAGGGAGTTCTTGCAAAAGGAATTGCACATCCTAGGAGCTATGGCACTTATCCAAGGATCCTGGGAAGGTATGTGAGGGAGGAGGGACTTCTGAAGCTGGAGGAGGCTATAAGAAAGATGACTTCCCTGCCTGCTAAGAAGCTGGGTTTAAAGGATAGGGGGCTGATAAAGGAGAGGTTTGCAGCTGATATCGTCATCTTTGATCCCGAAGAAATTTTAGATCTAGCAACTTACAAGGAGCCCCATCGCTATCCGAGAGGTATAGAATATGTCCTAGTCAATGGAGAGCTGGTTGTTGAGAAGGGAAAGCATACTGGAAGGCTCCCAGGTAAGGTGTTAAGGTTCGGGCGCTAAACCACGGAGGCACTAGCTTTCCTCTTTTATGGACTTTATCGCATCTAGAAGCCTTTCTATGTCATCATAAGTGTTGAAGAAGTGACAAGAGACCCTTATTCCCCCTCCTCTCACGCTTATCAATATTCCTCTCTTCCTAAGCTTAGAGCTAAGCTTCCCCGCGGCTTCTTCACGTCTTAAGTCGATTCCAGGGTTGAAATTGACTATTCCTGCCCTTTGTCCCTTTTCTTTCGGGGTTATTGTGCTGTAGCCCTCTTCTTCAACTCTTTTCATTAAATAATCCGCCAACTCCTCAACTCTTCTCTCAATCCGATTCATTCCAATTTCTAGCAAGTACTCAATTGAGGATTTCAGGCCAGCAACTAGAGCAGCGTTCCTCGAACCGTACTCGAACCTCTTAGCCTTGCTGGAAAGGGAGCAATAATCCCTCACATACCTCAATCCAGTTACTAGATCCAACCAAAGACCCCTCTCTTCCTCCTCATCAAGGCTTTCGAAGCCTATGTGGGCTGGATTTATTTCTTCAATCACTTCCTTCCTTATATAGAGGAGCCCGGTTCCTATGGGTCCGCACAACCACTTATAGCCACCAGCTGAAATCGCGTCAACATTAAGCTCCTTAACATCGACCTTTAAAGCCCCTAGGGACTGAATTGCATCAACGAAAAGCAGAGCTCCAGCTTCATGAACCACCTTAGAAAGCTTCTTCAGATCTATCCTAAAGCCGTTTACGAACTGCACATGGCTTACGGCTACGACTCTTGTTCTCTCATCTATCTTCTCTTGAAATGATTCCAAGCTGAGGCTTCCATTCTTGCTCTTGACGACTCTAACTTCAAGTCCGTGCATCCTAGCTTGGTGATACCATGGAATGACGTTTGCTGGGTACTCAAGATCGTCAATTACCATGTTCTCCCCCTTTTTCCAGGAAATTCCTGAAGCAATCGCATTTATTCCCTCAGTAGTGCTTCTTATCAAAGCTACCTCGTCAGGATTTGAGTTTATCAGATGACTTATGGTCTCCTTGCACTGTTTCAAGGTTTCTCTTGCCCAGGACCAATCCCATGCCTTGTAAGCTCTATCTAAACTCTCTTTTATGGCTCTAATTGAGCGTGCGGGCATCGGACCTACTGCTGCTGATGCAAGATGTATCACCTCCTTTAGGACTGGGAAGTCCGACCTTATCCTCCCAACTTCCTGCTCTGAGAGCATCTCCTGTCACCGCGCTCATTCGTTTGAAGTGGTTCACCATATGACCAGCTCCTCCAACTCGGTAGGATAGTTGGTTATTATCTCGCATCCATCTTCGGTTATTACAACGGTATCGGAGTGTCTAAAACCTCCAAGGTCAGGAATGTATATCCCAGGCTCGCAGCTGAACACCATCCCCGGCTTCATCTCCCTTTTATCGCCTTCTTCAATCCAAGGAGGTTCGTGGCCCTCAAGCCCTATACCATGCCCGGTCCTGTGCAACGCCATCTCAAGCAAGCCCTCTTCCCTGAAAACCTTGAGAGCAGCTCTATTCGGAGAGTTACAGGGATTTCCAGGCTTAAATTCCTTTAAAGCCTCCTTCCTTGCCCTCATCATTACCTCAAAATATTTCACCTGCTCTTGATTTGGTTCGCCAACGAACATGGTCCTCTCAAGCTCTGCGCTATAGCCTCCAACGTATGCTGATGCCTCTCCGATAAGCACGTCCCCTGGTTTGATGGTCAAGTTGTTGTACATCATGTGAGGATAGTATGAACGTTCGCCAACCTGCCCTCTAAAGTAGGCCTTGGTCGGTGGTATCCAAGCGAATGTGGTTTCTCCCATCACCCTCAGCATGGCTGAAGAAGCATCCAAAGAAGCTAGCATGCTAGCTTCTACCTCGGAAATTCCAGGTAGCGCGTATTCTTGAAGGTATCTAAGGGCAAGAGTGCACCACTTTGAGCTCTCCTTTAGGAGGGAGATCTCCCCTTCGGACTTTATCATCCTCATGTCATCTATTATCTCCGGAACGAGTTCCACTCTCCTTCCAATTAGTTCACTCAAAGAAGGACCTTTGTACCCATATTTTCCTGGATAACCATCTGAATCCGCTCCTATTCTCTTTTCCACGATTTTCTCTTGTTTTAAGGCATCTAATAGGCTCTTCAGAGGATGATCGGCTCCAGGATATTCGAAGTAGGTGTAGATCTTCTTTGCCCAGGACACCCTGTACTTTAGGTGGTCCTCCTCAAGCTTTGGAACGAAAAATATTGGTTCTTTATTCACTGGGAGTATCAAGGCTATGGGCCTTTCTGTGGGTATGAAGTGATATCCGGTGAGGTAGAATATCCTTAGGGGGTTAAACAAGATTAAAGCATCTAAATCTTTTCTAACAAGCTTTTCCTTTACAATTTCTCTTCTAAACTCGAATTCCTTCTGGCTAATTTGATACATAAGGATCTAAGTCCAATATCGAGGAAAAGAAATAAGGTTAGTCCCAACGTCTTAGACATTAGGACTAAATCCTTAAGAGAAATTAACGCCTTTCCCCCTCTCTCATACTAAAATAGATCTTTTTGGCTTGCAGGAATCTCTTTGCCCTTACTTCAGTTGCGTTTTTATGGAGTTGATTATAGCTATGGGATCGGTATCAGGCCATTTCTTCAACTTCCTCGACTAAAAAAGGGGAGGATAACGGATGATAATGCGCTTCTTAAAACAGGGCTCCGACGTATAGCAAAGTTATCTGAAGAAGTCTTAACTACCACCAATAATTAGTCTTCCTCTTCATTAGAACCTTTCTCAGACAAAAAGTTGTTAGCACAATGTTGGCAGCAAAACCTAAGCCTCTTACCATTAATCTCCAATTCAACCCCTCCTTTGTATATCTTCACCCCACAATTTGCACAAACGTCCAGTTTCGAGCCTAGAATGGCTTCCATTATGGATGCGATCCTCTCCACAGTGTC
>JAVCBX010000006.1:0-4861 GCA_037917635.1 Thermoproteota archaeon
ATCTTAGGGCTTTGTTAGGAGCGCAGCCTTATAAGGCTTACGCGCCAGCTCGTAAGAGCTGGCTCGGCGCTCCTCCTGGCTGAGCTACGGGCCCACTTTTCAAAAGTGAGCTATCCATATTAAATGTTTGCTCCACTTGAATTAGTGGAAATGTCAGGTTCTTACGCCCAAGCTGTAAGAGTCAGGATAAGGGAAATCCTAGAAGGGGAGTTCGAGGAAGCTGCTCTGAACGCTGCTAGGCTTTTGAGGCCTCCCCCATTGTTAGGAGTTTCCATTTCAGTCAATAGGGTTAGAGTGATTGGAATGGTGACGGGCTCGATGATAAGCGAGGACAGGAGGTATGGAAGGCTTACGCTTGAGGACGGCACCGGAAGGATAACGGTTAGAGTATGGGACGAAGAGGTGGAAATGATAATAGACCCCGATACCGGGGATCTTTACGAATCCGGAACCCTGCTGGAGGTCATAGCTCAAGTTAGGGCCTATAAGGGGGAGAAGTACCTCCACCCCTCCCTCGTTATCAAGCTGAAGGATCCAAATTGGCTCATAGTGGGAAACTTAGAACTGATGAGAAGGGTCCTTAAACCGATAATAACGATGCTAAGGTCTTCTTCATCTGAGTTCGGGTCCTAGACCTTTTAAAGGAAGTAGAAGGAGCAGGAGGCATTCAGATATTCTTATCATGTTGCGGAACCTTTTTTAGACCCATGCGTTAGATGCAAGGGAAGAAAAATGACGTCAAGGGAAGAGTACCTAGAGATGCTAAGTAGGGCTAGGAAGAACCTTCCAAAGGTCATAATAGGCGGGGAGAGGTTCCACCCACCGGAGCCTAGGGTAGTGATAGAGGGGGGTCAGACCCACATAACTAACTTCAGGGAGGTAGGGGAGATGCTGAACAGGGACCTTAAGTTGCTAGCAACTTTCCTCTCAAAGAAGCTCGGAGCTCCCTATATGATAACCGATAGAGAGAAGAAACTCGTCCTTACGGGAAAGATAAGGCCGGAGCTCATTAGATTTAGGCTTGAGGCCTTCGTTAACACCTACGTAATCTGCCCTGTTTGCAAGAGGCCCGATACTGTGCTAATAAAACAGAAGAGAAACCTAATTCTTAAGTGCAATGCATGTGGGGCTGAAAGCCCCGTTCCAAGGGTTTAGAGAGGTGATTTGCGTTGAGCTCCGAAGAGGAGGTTCTTGATGCTGAGATGGAGCAACTCCTTCCTGCCGATAAGGAACTTGAAGTCTTTGCTAGGGTCATAGAACCCCTTGGCAAGAGGTGGTTTAGAGTAGAGTGTTCAGACGGCGTAATAAGGATGGCGAGGGTGAGGGGCAAGCTCAGATCAAGGAGGCACTGGATAAAGAGAGGCGACATAGTGCTGGTCAGCATTTGGCCCTTCAAGAGGGACAGGGGCGACATAGCGGTCAGGTACAACCACCAGCAAGTAGCATGGCTAATTAAGAAGGGATTCATAGACAAAGATTGGGCTGCGGGAGAAGAGACGGTCTGATGAAAAGAGAGCTTGACCTCGATGAGCTTGAGGAATTGATGTACGAGAGGTTAGAGGAGCCTGAAAGGAAGAAGATAAAGGACTCTGAGTATAGAAAGGTGAGGCAGCTCGTATTCGATGAGAGGACTGTGAGGATCTTAGTAAAGCTGTTCAACAAGGGAGTGATAGAGGACTTCACTTGGATAGTTAGCACGGGAAAGGAGGCCGTCGTCTTGGCTGGGAAGGGGAGAGATGGGGAAATAGCCATAAAGATATACAAAATAGCAACGGCAAATTTCAAGAAGTACCTTGATTACATCTCCTTCGACCACAGGTTTGTTCCCGTCAAGGATAAGGTAAAGATCGTTAGGATGTGGGCCCAGAGGGAGTTCAGTAACCTATCTAGGATGTACAAGGCAGGAGCGAGGGTTCCAAAGCCAATAGAGGTTCTTGGAAACGTGCTAGTTATGGATTTCATAGGAGAAAAAGGGGAAGCCGCCCCCCTTTTAAGGGAGGTCTACCATCTGGAGGATCCCGAGCTTTTTCTGGAGGAGATACTTGACGACGTGAAGAAGATATACCTTGATGCCGAGCTTATCCACGGGGACCTCAGCGAGTACAACATAATGTATTGGAAGGGAAAGCCTTGGATAATAGATGTTTCACAGGCGGTTCCCATAAACCATCCACTCGCTTACAGCATGCTAAGGAGGGATGTGGAGAACATAACCTCTTTCTTCAAGAAGAGGTTCAAGCTCGAGGTCCCAGATCCTTACGAGTTCGTGGACAAGCTAATCTCCTCTAAAACGTGAGGGGTTGAAATATGATAAGGATCCCAAGGGAGAGGATAGGGGTCCTGATAGGTAAGGAGGGCTCAGTTAAGAGCAGGCTTGAGGAGATTAGTGGAGCAAAGATCAAGATTGACAGCAAGACGGGAGAGGTTGAAATATCGTTTCCTGAAGGGTCGAAGGACCCCCTGATGCCTATGAAGCTTGAAAGGATAATAAGGGCTATAGGAAGAGGGTTTAGCCCAGAGAGAGCCCTAGACCTTCTGTCAGACGAGTATGTGCTTGAGATAATCGACTTAAGGGCCATCTTCGGGGACAACAAGAACGCGATAAGGAGGGTGAAGGGAAGGATAATAGGAGAGGGAGGGAAGGCCAGAACTTACATAGAAAGGAGAACCGGG
Organism: Thermoproteota archaeon; assembly: GCA_037917635.1. Lineage (GTDB taxonomy): Archaea > Korarchaeota > Korarchaeia > Korarchaeales > Korarchaeaceae > QMVU01. The sequence continues at coordinate 2,674 of JAVCBX010000006.1, forward strand.
GCCAAGATATCTGTCTATGGTCATACAGTAGCGATAATAGGGAAGTACTACAATATCATCCCGGCAAAGGAGGCGATAATGGCCCTAATAGAGGGAAAAAGCCATGGTGCTGCTTACAGGAGGATGGAAAAAGAGATAGCCCGCATGAAGGAAGCTCAATTCGCTGAAAAAAGGCTCGCAGGTGAGATATGAGTTGGGAAGGAGTGAGAAAAACCTTAGGGATGAACAGCTGGAGGAGATAAGTCCTGCTGACTTCTTCTACAGAAACAAGGCCCTTGCTGGCTTCGACAATCCTGCGAAGGCGACCTACACCATAATAAGAGAGCTGGTTGAGAACGCGCTTGACGCATGCGAGGAGGCAAGAAGGCTGCCAGAGGTCCTTATAAACTTGGAGAAGATGGATGAGAGGATCCCCTCCTCGAACGTCGGATCAGAGATGCCAACGGAGCTTTACTCCCTCTCCATCAGAGACAACGGGACTGGGCTGAGGGCGGAGGAGATACCAAGGGCTTTCGGCCAAGTGCTCGTGAGCTCAAAGTACAAACTGATGCAAAGCCGGGGCACATTCGGACTTGGAGGGACTATGGCGCTTCTTTACGGACAAATTACTACTAACATGCCCTTTGAGGTAACGTCCTCCACGGGCGGGAGAACCCATTTTGTCAGAATGAAGATAGATATTCAAGCAAACAAGCCAATAGTGCTGGAGCAAAAGGTCTTAGGAACAAGTATAGAACCATTTACCGAAGTAAAACTTCATTTCAGGGGGAATTATCCTAGAGCGAAACCGAAGGTTCTGGAATATCTCAAGCAGACAGCTATGATCACCCCTTATGCCAACATAGAGTTCAGGGACCCTGATGGATCCCTTTACTCCTTCAAAAGGAACTCGTGGGAGCTTCCTCCTCTTCCAAAGGAGTCTCTCCCTCACCCAAAGGGCATAGATTTGGAGCTTCTTCAGAGAATGCTCAAAGGGACTAAGGCGAGGAGGCTAGTTTCCTTCTTAGAATCCGAGTTCCAAAAGGTTGGAAGGAAGACGGCGCTTGAAATCCTTGAGAGAGCTGGTCTCGATCCTAAGCTGAACCCCAAGAAGCTAAATCAGGAGCAGATATCCTCCCTTTTCGCAGCAATCTCATCCTATGAGAGGTTCTTGCCGCCAGACCCTAGCATACTATCGCCTTTAGGGGAGGACTTGCTGATGGCTGGGATTAGGAAGGAGCTAGATCCAGAGTTCGTATATGCAGTGAAGAGACCTCCTTCTTCGCTGTGGGGGCATCCTTTCCTCGTTGAGACTGCAATAGCCTACGGAGGAGGAATAAACCCAGTTGGAAGGGTCCAACTTTATCGGTTCGCCAACAGAATACCCCTTCTGTACGATGCTTCCAGCGACGTCTCCTACTTAGTTGCCAAGAGGATAAATTGGGAGGCTTACGGGATAAAATCTCTTGAAGAGGAACCTATTGCCCTTTTCGTCCACGTAGTTTCGACTAAGATACCCTTCAAGACTGTGGGAAAGGAGTTCATGGCAAGCGAGCCAGCTCTGGCAAAGGAGATAGAGCTGGGTTGGAGAGAGTGCGCAAGGAAGTTGAAATCTTACCTGGCTGGGAAGGAGAGGGTAAAAAGGGCCATGAGCAGGTTCGCTGCTTTCAAGAAGTATTACGAGGTTATAGCCTCCTCCATAGAGGAGCTTACTGGGAAAAGGCCTGAGATAGAGGGAATTTTGAGGAAGATAATCCCTTCTGGGGAGGTTTTGGAGGTTGAGCAGAAAGAGAGAAGAGGTTGAGAGGAAGATCTTGGAGATAGCCTCCAGGATAGGAAAGGAGATAGGGCTTGGAAAGTTTCCAAAGCTGGAATATCCTCCTAACTCTTCCTCAAACATAGCCTTTCAAGAGGAGCTCGGCTACCTCTTCAGGCCAAGGTACTACACGAAGGTTGATGGAGGGCACATAAAGAGCGTCAAAACGCTTGCAGGAATACTTTACGGGATGAGCAGAGTGGTAGATCACATTAAGAGCGGGCTTACAATGACAAAGAGGGACTTCTATTACATGCACAAAGTAGAGAAGCTCAAAAGTACTCTATTCCCAAAGGATCAGACTGAAACGGATGCGAGGATAGTCCAGATGGAACTGATACTTGGAATGCCAAGGGAGGCCTTCTCAATAATAAGCGATCCAAGAGGCTGGAT
>JAVCBX010000174.1:0-4857 GCA_037917635.1 Thermoproteota archaeon
GGAGACCCCAGAACAATTTCCCTCCGCGAGAGAGGCGTTAGCCTGAACAGCAAGCGAATAGCTCAAGTCAAGCAACTCCCCTACTGTTAAGCTCTTGTTAATGCTTAAATTGGGGATGTTCGGAACGCTTGGTATCGAGATGTTTAGCTCAGTGCTCAGGTTCGATGCATTAACCTGGTTCGAGACGTAGCTAAAGGCCCTGAAGTAGATGGATAGCATGTTGCTTGCAATTTCGCAGCCACTTCCCCCTTCTTGGGCCGTTAGTTGAGAGGTAGTTGGAGTTACCATCATGATAACTAGGATGATTGCAGCGACAACTCTAAACGTGAAGATGCTTTCATCCATTTGCCTCAAAAAGCCTCACGCTTGATGAATTTAAGGGATAGTTCCGGAAGAGATTGAAATAAGGGTGAAAAGGATCGGAAGGAAGTGCAAAGGGATGACACCATTTGAAACGAGTGGAAACGCTTTGAAAGCCTAAGTTCGCTGGTTTGAATGAAATCTGAGCCAAGGGAATGGGTTGACAAGGGCCGTTTCAACCCGTTGCGCAACGATTTTGTTACGGTTCCTTAATACTTTTTGCTAGTCATTGGTCCTGAGCAAGAATGAAGGGCAAAAAATGGTTTCTAAAGAAGGATGCAAGGATCCTTTCCCTCGCATTAGCTTCCCTCATTTCAACCTCACTTCTGATCCCTTCGTCTGTTGTAGTTGCCCAGCAGGATGAGAACTTGGCCAAAAAAATGCTATCAATGTACGATAAGGCCAGAGGGATTGCCCTATACCTTGCAAAGAGGGCTGAGGGTTCGGGCCTTAGCGATGTTGCTGAAGAAATTAGAAGGGCCGTTGAGAAGGCAGATCGGATGATTAACCAAGCGAAGGAGAGGTTGGAATCTGGAGAGGAAAAGGAGGCCGCTAGACTTGCAAAGGAAGCGATAAACACTATAAGAGAGGCCCTGATCAGGCTAAAGGAGGAGCAAGGATTAAAGGTGCCAAAAGCGAGGAGAAAGGGCCTTATAATATCAAGGATCAACAGGCTTAGGGAAATCATCAAAAGAATCGAGAAAAGCCTGAAAGTCCTTGAGAAAAGGGGTGTTAATGTAGAAGAGCCTAGAAAAAAGCTTGAAGCAGCGGAGGAAATGCTGAAGGAAGCGATCGTTCTTATAAACAAGGGAGAGTTTGAACAGGCTAGGAACAACGTTGAAGGGGCACTTAAGATAATAAGAGAAGTTTATTCTTGGATTAGAAGCAAGATATCTGAGATAAGGGAAGCGATCTTGAGGAAAAGGTTCCAAAGAATTGTGACTGCCTGTGAAAGGACGCTTAAAAGGCTTAAAATGATTGAGGAAAGGCTCATTGAGATGAATAGGACGAAGGAAGCTGTGAAGGTGGCAGAAGCCAGGCAGAAATTGACCTCTAGCCTTGATGAGTTGAAGAGGGCTCTTGAAAGCGAGGATTTCCTTGCAGCTAGAAAAGTGCTTAAGGAGATCATAAATACACTCAGGACAATAAGGGAAATCCTTGTTGAACACAGATCTCGTCTTGTGGCTCAAAGAGGCGTCAGAGGAGGATAGAAGGTATCCCTCTCCTTCATCCATCTCATTTTTTAACTTTTGGCGCATTAACGAGCGGGTTGAAGGCGGCAAAAAGTGGGACTTTACCCCTGCTGCTTCTGTACTCCTTGATCCTTGCTCTTCCCCAGCTTTCCCCTAACTTGATTGTTTTGAGAGTTTATGAAGACGGTTGGGTAAATGTTAGCTATAATATCAGCCTTCAGGACCCTGAACTCATCGTTTACCTTCCTATTTATGGTTCCCCAAGCTTCCTAATGGTGACTGATGAGGAAGGCCTCCCGCTAAATGCTTCTGCTTCAGGAGGTTACCTTGAAATTCATTCGCTTGGATCAAGGGAAATAAGCATCTCCTATTACACTCAGGATATTTTGGACAAGAAAGGGGCTGTTTGGACCCTCAACTTGAGCCCAGTTGAGGAAAGGGCTTTGATAATTCTTCCCAATAACGCAAACGTTGTCGGCATGTCAGACCTGCCTGAGATGATAATAACCGAGGAAGGAGGAGTGAGGCTCATAATGCCCCCCGAAGCTGAGTGGATAAGCTACGTGTTGACCTATCCCTCAGCCATGGAAGAGGCGAAGGAGGTCAGGCCACTTTACCTTTTTCTCCTTCCAGCAATCTTGATTATAGCTGTTTTAGTCATTCTAAGGCTTAAGAGGGTCGAGAAGAGGAAAATTGATCGCTTGGACGTGAGGATACTAAGCGAGTTGGTTTCTGGAGGTCTTTACCTCAAAGAACTCGCCCAAAGGATTGAGAGATCTAAAACCACCGCTTGGAGGCGCTGCAGAAAGCTGGAAAGGGCTGGCTTAATTAAAGTGATTAGGAGAAAGGATGGAAACTTCATAAGGCTGACGGAGGCCGGCAGAAGCTTGGTAGAGGAGGCTGAGAGGTGAATTCTAATGATTGAAAAATCGTGGAAGAAGCTAGAATCTCCATTTAGCTTTTAAAAATAATCTCGATTTAAGGAAGGTGATGTCATCAGAGAGCCTGCCCTTCAAGCTAAAGCCGGAGGAAATGGTGCTTTGGAGAGGAACACCTGAAAGGCTTCCTTACATAGGTAAGTCTCTAATATTCACTATATTCGGCCTTTTCCTTGCAATACCTGCAACTGCAGTCATTAACGAGATGAGAGAGGCTCCTTTGATCCTGTTGCTCCCTCCAACAATCGTGGCCGTAATCGGTTACTTGTTTGCGATAATCCCTCCGATTAGGAGCGTAATTTCCTATGGAAACGTGGAATACTTCATCACGAATCAAAGGGTCATCATAACTGGTGGAATCTTGGAGAAGTCCATTAGAACCGTAGATTTGGATGAGATAGAGTCCGTTGTTATAAGGAGGGGCTTCTGGGATAGGAAATTTGGGACTTCAACGCTTTACTTGATAATCAGGGGAGTCTTGATGCTTCCATCCTTTTCATCCATAAGAGACGCTGAGAGGGCAAAAAGTCTCATAGAGGACCTTACCTCAAGGCCCGGATAGCTTAAGGTGGAAGGTTTGAGGTGCGTTCCAGGCTGTCACCTTTGCTGCCTTGAAACTGAGATGATACTAGCTGAGGAGGATGTTGAGAGGATCCTTTCCCTTGGATACAGGCTTGAAGATTTTTCTGAGTTCAGAGGGGGGTATTTGAGGCTTAAGAACGTTAATGGAAGGTGTTTTTTCCTAGATGAGAGGGGATCTTGCAGAATCTATGAGCACAGACCTCTAGGATGCAAGGCGTATCCAGTTGTTTATGACGTCGATGCCAAGAGATGCAAGATTGACGATCTTTGCCCCGCAAGAGGAACTTTGGAGCCAGATGAGTTTGTGGAGAAGTGCAACTTAGTTCTAAGGGCCCTGCCTATGCTTATAAGACGAGGGGGCCGGTTTCAACCTTAGGCGCCGGAGGAGTAGCTTTGAGGGGGGCTTGCAAGTACTGCAAGGAGGAGGCCGAGCACTTCGTCCCAAACTTGGGAGCTTATCTTTGCAGCGAGCACTTCCTGATTTACTTCTACAAGAGGGTTAGGAGGGTTCTTAAGAAGGCTAGGGCCGGGAAGAAGGTTTTGGTGGGAGTATCAGGAGGAAAGGATTCGGTAGCAGCCCTATACGCTCTCTCTTCTCTAAGGGAGGAATTCGGACTTGAAATAGGTGCTCTTCACATAGACCTTGGCTTTGCGGAGACCTCTAAGTGCTATGAAACCTTCAAGAGGGCCTGCTTTGAGACCGAAGCAAAGGAACACTTCATCTCTTTAAAGAATGAGTACGGCTTCTCCATACCAGATCTAGCTGGAAGGATCAAGAACCTTTGCCAGGCATGTGGAGGTGTGAGAAGGTACCTATTGAACAAGCTGGCTTGGGAGGAGGGTTACGATTACGTCGCAACTGGTCACAACCTCGATGACATGGTTTACTTCGCCTTCAACAACCTGATAACCCACAACCTCTCATTCTTAAGCAGCCTTGACTCGGTTCTCCCTTCCATCCCTGAAGCAAGGTTGGTGGGCAGGATAAGGCCGCTTTTCTGGCTCAGCAATGTTGATTCGATCACTTACTTGAAGATAATGGGCGTCGAATACTGCAAGCTCAAGTGCCCCTACTCAAAGGAAACAAAGCAGATATATCTGAAGTCCCTGTTCGATGAAGTCCAGCTGAAATGGCCCCAAAGCAAGGTGAACTTCGTTAACTCCTTAAGAAGGCTTGTGAGAGGCGCATCCTTCCGAAGGAAAGAGGAAGGCATGAGGCTTTGCTCCAGATGCGGTTATCCCAGCTTGACAGAGGTCTGCTCCTTCTGTAGGCTTAGAGAATACTTTGGAAGAGAGGGATAGGAAAGGAATTTATATCGAGCAGCCGAGGGAAAGGCATATGGAAGAGGAGGCCGTCTTGGTACTGAGCACAGCTCCTGACATGGATAGCGCTGAAAAGATGGCGAAGCTCTTGGTTAAGGAGAGGTTAGTTGCCTGCATAAACCTTTTGCCAAATATAAGAAGCTATTATTGGTGGAAGGAAGAAATAAGGTCGGATGAAGAAGTTCTAATGATCATGAAGACGTTCAAGGCCAAGTTCAGTCAGCTTGAGAGCAGAATTAGGGAAGTACATCCATATGACACACCGGAGATAATAGCCTGTCCCATCAGTATGATAAGCAAGGACTACTTGGAGTGGATGATCTCTGAGCTTGGACGCAAATAAACAACTTTTATTGAGATCTCAGGGTCGATGGACCTTATCTTAGAGAGGATCTCTTCGACAAACCCCTCCTTTTGGGAAAGGATCCTTAATTCGGCCTTGTTATCCCATGGCTCGAGGA
>JAVCBX010000047.1:0-4855 GCA_037917635.1 Thermoproteota archaeon
GTATATAGATGATGAGTATGAGGGGGATCCTGTAAAGTTGAGTTGTGGATTGGAGGTAAGATTTCCGAGAATGAGTGCATTGGTGAGGAAAGGGAGTGGGAGCGTGATGGATTTAACGGACATGGATTTAGTGGAAGATGCTGTGATTGGAAGGAGTATTGATGATATAGATATAAGGGATTTGAGAGAGGTGTTTGAGTTTATAAGAAAATGGTATGGGAATTATTGGGTGCAGGATAAGGTGAAAGTGAAGTGTAAGGAATGTGGGAAGGAGTTTTCCTTGAGGCATTCTGGCTTTCATAAAAAACAGTTTGATCGCGCTTTTCAGGCAGAATTTAACTAAGGAACGGAGTAGGTCTCATTCGAACAATTCAAGATGATTGATCCCAGCTTCTCCTCTGATTAAGGGATCTCTTTGATGAGAGAGGATGAGTGAGGGAGCAAGAATACAATGGTTATGAAGCTTGGTATAGTAAATCCATTCCCCGTTAAATCTTCCTTGCCTTGTACACCATGTACCTCTCAAAGTATTTGAAGCTAAGTATGCTTAACGGAAACAAAACAACTGTATAGAAGAGCAAAGGAGGGAGCAGATCTCTTAATTGAACCAAAGAGCTCCCAGCTAACAACGCCTTCCTAACCCCATCAAAGGCATAGTAATGCGAAAGCAAAAGACCTATTGCCTTTAAAGCCGGAGGAAGTACTTCGATGGGAAAGTAAACCCCTCCCACCACATTTGGCACGAGGGTTAGGAACCAGACGAAGGGATTTAGCGTTGCCTCCCTAAAGTGTAAGAACAGCCAGAACGTGTTCGCCACTATGAAGCCTATTGCAAGGCTTGCTAAGAATCCCAGGAGCGTGAAAAGAAAAGCTGCTCCAAAATTGGGATTGGGACTCAAGTGAAAGCCGAATATAGCTGTGCCTAGCCCAGCGTATATCCCCAGCCTCACCAGAAAGACTAGAAACTCAAATATTAGGGATCCTATGAAAGCGTCCGCCCTAGAGGCCCCTGCCAGGTAGTAATATGCCCATTGAGGTATCTTAAACCCGCCCAGAGAGGTGTAACCCCAATAAAGGCTCCTTATCACCTCTTCTGGGCTTCTTATCGCCATCTCGAAAAGAGGGGCCAACATAAGCCCTATTATGATGTATGAGAAAAACCCTCCGATGTAAGCTTCGGCTTTCTTTGGGGAGACGAACACAGTATAGTAATACCAGGAAGAGAGAGCCAGAGCGATGCTTATTGCCTCGTTGGGGATGTATGCCATCCACCAAACGTATATCCTGATTGTATAGGTCTTCAATCTGTGCCTCACTATCTTAAGAATCCTAAGAAGCTCCTTCATTTGATCACCTCAGCGGAGTTACTATAAGGCAGGTCTCAACCTTCAGGGCCTTCGGCTCCTCCCACTTCTTAACTAATGCCATGTAAACATCCCTCAGGCTCGGCTCCCTTACCCTCATGTAAATCACCTTGTTTCTTCCTGAGATCAAGAGGTCCACGAGATCGGAGATCACTCCTCTGCTATCCGGGGTTATTAGCGTGAAGGAGATCTTAGGAAATTCTTGATAAGAAATCTCGGTTACAAGGACATCATCAATGCCCTTTATTTTCCTCATCTTCTTAAGGAGGGAATCAGGATCTTCAGAAAGCTTTACCTCAACATCCACGCTTTCCCTAAGCCCAAGTCTCTTAACAAGCTCCTTTGGTTCTCCTCTGGCAATTATCCTTCCCTTGTGAAGGACTATCACTTCATGACAGAAATCCTGAGCCTCCTCCAGTATGTGGGTTGCGTAAAGCACAGTAATCGTCCTTTTCCGATTTAGCTCCTTAATGAAGCTGAACAAAGATTCCCTCGTCTCGGGAGAGATCCCCACAAAGGGCTCGTCCATTAAGTAAACTTTTACCTCTCTCAGTAAGCCAAAGGCCACTGCAAGGCGGCCCAATTGTCCTTAGGGGGGCCGTTATAGAAAACGTTTCCTTCGGGCTTGAGATAAGGGGATTTAGGGGCAAGAAGCTAAGAAAAAGGCCTTAAAATTAATTGAGAAGCTTAGGATGAGAGATTTGGCTGAAAAGAATGCAAGAACTCTTTCTGCAGGACAGCGCCAGTTGCTTGCAATCGCCAGAGCTTTGGTGGTTGAGCCCTCTTACATCCTTCTCGACGAGCCACTGGCCAACCTCGATTTGAAGAGCAGGACCTCGGTGATGAAACTTCTGATGAAGCTTAAGGGATCGGGTATGGGCATTGCAATAGCTACGCATGACGTTCTTCTAGCTTCGAGGATTTGCGAGAGAGTTTACTTGATGGAAGAGGGATCCATAGTTTCTGAGATGGATCCATTCTCCTTCGAGCACCAGCAAGCCGGAATCTTCACCTTAGTCTCGTACCTACCCTGAGGAGCTGATATAATAAGCTCGTATTCCCCGGGAAGCAAGTTCTCCATGTAAATTCTAAGGTCGCCCGTTGAGATGACTTGGATGCAGAAAACGGGGAGCTGAACAAACTTCACCGTTACCTCTATCCTCTTTCCCTCCACTTCGAACTCGATTAATGGCTTATAACAGGGATTTGGAAGAGTAGAAAGGAGCCTTATGAAGAGAGAACAAGGATATTCCTTTATTTCAAGGTCTTCGGCAAAGTAAGCTTGTGTTGTGCTGAACTCATACCAACAAAGGGGGGAGTTCCCCACAGCGTCATCTAACAAATCTTTTACGAAAGTTTCTACGGCTTTTTTGGTGCCATACCTGTCGTTACCAGCGAGCACGAATACTCTTTGACCCTTGAAGGTTGGATGCGACATGTAAACGATGTAGGAGCCCTTCATGCTTCTCAAGTAGGCAGAATCATGAGGCTGAAGGAAGAAGCTAGAGATGTTACCAACACCATCGTATGCATCCGGACCTCCGAGAATTATGAGAAATTTTGCATTTAAGTACTTTCTAAGGAGCTCAGGGCCTATTAGGGTTGGGCTTAACCCTCTAGAGGAAAGCCCCTCCTTTAGGGTGGGATAACTCACCTCTTCATCCACCTTATTGGCTACAACAACTACATCCTGAGATGAGCTTAAGCTCGGAGAAATCACGTCCCTTCCAGGTGATCGGCACCTAAGAATGAGCTGTTCTAGCTGATATCCATATTCCATCTCGGCCCATTCAACGACAACGTCTGCGGGAATCTTGTTTCCCTCAGTAAGCACGAATTTCGAAGGATTTGGGAAGTAATCTATTACCCCAGCAAGGTAGAGCAAGGCAATTGCCTTCTTAAGTGGATCAGTTGAGCGGTGAAGGGAGGTGTTCACCTTGAGGACCATGTTCCTCTCGCCCAAGTATAACCTAGCATTTGCATCCACATATTCTTCCGTAGGCTTTGAGGGCAACCAATCTCCGAACTTAAATAGAACGGTTTCAAAGAAGACGTAATTCCCAGAGGAGAGCCTGTACCTTATTAACTGGGTTCTAGCGTCGATTCCTATCTGCCTTAGCTTCTGCAAAACCTCCTTCGACGGCATGGATCCCTTCAGGATTACTCCTAGGTGGTGACCAGTAGGTGGACAGGCCCAAACAAACTGTGTTAAAGCTATAGATGCTGAAATGAAGACAGCAAAGAGGAATTTAAGCCTTGACATTTAGCCTTATTATGGCTTCTGAAATAAAGCTTTTTCTAAAGACTTCAACGATCGTTGAAGTAAAAACTTAGAGAGCACGATTGCTATCTGAGCCTAAAAGGCACAACTATCGTGAGGGTTTAGGGAAACCCCCACAGTTGTCCCAAAGAGGTAAACCTCTGCAAACAGAGTTGAAAGGAGGATAGAAATTAAGAGAAGAAGCCTCGCAGAATTTATTCGATAAAGGTGTTTTGGGCCTGATAGAATGCGGAGATTTCGGCCGTAGCATAGCCCGAGAAGTTCATAGCTACTGTACCAATAGAAACTAAAGTTGTTGTTTTTAGAAAGAAACTGAATGATTTTGACCAGCTTTGAAGTCTAATTCTGCCGTAAAAGTTCTCTGGATTAACAATTAGGTTAAGGAGGTTCTTTATGTACAATTCAATTATTCATGCGCTTTTCTAATAAAAAGATGGCTATCAAAGGGCTATTTGATCCTAATTTTTATCTCACGAAGGTATCCCTTTTCAAGAAGATACGCCTTTAATTCAAAGCTTCTACTGTCAGCTATGATCCAGACAACTGGATTTAGCTCCATATACTTTAAGTCTATGGAGGAGGGAAAAGGAGGAGCAGGATGCGAATGAAAGATCCCTACGAGATCAAATCCAAGCCGATCTGCCTCTGAAAAGGATTCAAAAAGGAATGTTGGATCCGCCTGGAAGTAGGTCCGAGACCTGCTTGAATACCTCATCAACTTAACCGACCTAACGAGGGCCTCCTCTCCCCTCACAACGCCAAAAAGAAGGGCTCCTATCTCTTGATCAGATTTCCTGCTCTTCTCCATGAGAAGCTGAATGTGCTTGCTCGATATCGAGATAACCGAAATGCCCTTCAACCTAACCATTACATCGCGCCATTCAGTTAACTTTTTCCTCGCTAAGCATTGGTTAATAGAGCTCAAAATGAGAAAGGTAGAAATCAGATACTTCAAGCATGAGGATGCAGAGAGCTTAGCAAGGCTGCTGAACGAGAGCGATGAAGGATGGCCAGGGGGTTTGACTGGGGCGTGCCTTACACTGCAGAGAGGGCGAGGGAATGGATTGAAAGGAGCGGTTGCTTTACTCCCTTGGTCGCCGAAATTGATGGAGAGATAGTTGGGATATGCACGGTTACAGAGCACTACCTTGAGAAGGATGATGCCTACGTTGACTTCCTAAACGTGCACCCTAAGCACAGAGGGAAGGGG
>JAVCBX010000048.1:0-4791 GCA_037917635.1 Thermoproteota archaeon
CTCATGAGACGAACATTAACCCATGAAGAGGAGGTTGCTGTAGAGAAAAAGGAAGTGCTTGAACTTAAAGATCTCAGGGAAATAGTCGAGCTTGTTGAAGGATGCGCTTGGAGAGGAGTGAAGGGAGACAAGTACATAGTGATAGAGCCCCCGATGCCAGACAGGGAGGTATTGGAGAGGGCAAAGGATTACGTTCTCTCAAGGCTAAGCTTTGAGGACCTCAATGAACTGAACAAGCTGTATGAACGGGCTGCGAAGATGGCCCTTAAGGAGCTGAAGAAAAAGAAGAAGTTCGACAGCGAGGAGCTCAACTCCATGATTTACTATCTTAAAAGGGACATAGAAGGACTTGGGAAGCTTGATCCCATCATGAAGGATCCTTACGTTGAGGACGTGACTCTCCCAGCTAGGGGAGGGAGAAGGCTCTTCCTATACCTTGCAGGGAAGGGGGAGTGGCTCGAGACAAACATAGAGCTCAGCGAGGAGGAGGCAAGGCAGATAGTGCTAAAACTCGCTGAAAGGGTTGGAAAGCAGGTTTCTTTGGCAGTTCCAAGGCTTGAAGGCAAGCTTCCAGATGGATCAAGGGTTCATGCTCTTTACGGAGCAGCTGTTAGCGAGGGAGGGACGACCTTCATCATAAGGAAGTTCGTAGTAAGGCCTAGGATAGAGCAACTCATAGCTTGGGGAGCCGTTTCAGTCCAGGCTGCAGCATACCTCTGGCTGCTTGCCGAGCACGGAATTTCAGGCTTCATAGTTGGTGAAACGGGTTCAGGAAAGACTACCTTCCTTAACGCACTTCTCTCTCTCCTTCCAAAGTACGCCCACATAGTTACGGTTGAGGACACCCCGGAGATATTCCTTCCTGATCACAAGAACTGGACATCCCTCATAGGTCAGCCACCGGGCATGGGAGTCAAGGGGATGGAGATCCCTGACCTTCTCAGGGACGTGCTCAGGATGAGGCCAGACTACGTGGTTGTTGGAGAGTCGAGGGGGGCTGAGGTGAGGCTTCTCGTCCAGTTCATCCACGTTGGCCACACCAGCTTCACAACATTCCACGCAAGTATGATAGAAGGGGTCCTTGCGAGGCTCAGAGGGGACCCGATAAACCTAACAAACGAGCAGATTGCAGACTTCAAGGTTGCAGCCCTTCTTAGGAAGGAAGGAAACTTCAGGGGAGTTGTTAGAATAGCTGAGCTTAGCTACGATTCGACCAACGATGAAATAATTCTCAGGGACATCTTCGTAAGGAAGAGGGGAAGGGAGCTTGAAGGGGATCCAGTTAAGAACAGCCAGATCTTCATAGAGATAGCTGCTAAGGAGGGAGTTCCAAGGTCTACCATAGTGAAGGAATATTATGAAAAGGTGGAGGAGCTTAAGGGAAGGGTGGAGAAAGCAAGAAGGAGGGGAGTTTCCTAGTGGTTTCCTTCCTGAGCGAGGAGTTCTTCATAAAGGCTGGAATGCCAGATCAGGATCCGAAGGAGTTCCTCCTTAGGATGTTTACCGTCGGAGCAGTCATGATGGCGATAGCAGCCTCTCTCTATAGAGCAGGCTTTACTAGAGATCCGGTTCGATTGGCGTTCATAGTCCTATTTCCCTCACTTCTAATGCTTTTTACCCCTTTTTTATCCTATCTGAACATATCGAGCAAGCTTGAGAAGGATTTATGGGCTTACCTAGCAACCCTATGGATGCTTCAAAGGGTAAGAAAGTCTCTTGGATCATCTTTTCAGGCAATAAGCAACATAGCCGAGGATGTTGATGTGAAGAAGTACTTTCAGGCAGCCTCAGCAAGAATGCTTGCCGCAGGAACTATAGACGGGCTTAAGGCAAACATAAGGCTTTGTCCAAGCGAGGTTTGGAGAAGAATTTACTCCAGGCTTCACGACTACTACTTCACAAGGGGAGAGGCCATAGATGAGATGTTGAAGGTAGAGCTAGATGAATCGGTTGAGAAGACCATGATGGATGTTAGGAGCGCGATGGAGAAGTGCATAATGGTTCTCATCATATATACCTTGACTTCCACTGCCCTTCCCTTCGTGCTCATGCTCATGTTCACTTTTCAATCGTTGGTTTCAGGCTTTGGAGGAGGAGGGATGAGCAACCTGGTTCTCATGACCTCAGTCCTTCCTTCCCCCTTCTTCGTTCTGCTGTTTAAGATTTTGGCACCTAGGTACTTTTACTTTGAGAGGAAAACCGTTCTGAAGGCCTGGCTTTTCTTCATCGCCGGATTTGCGATCATATTCTCCATACTCTCTTTTGGACTTCACAAGCTTCCGCCCAGCATCCAGATCAAGCTTTTGAGGGCCCCCATCCCCCTGCTTAAGCTTAACCTTTGGCAGAGGCTTTCTCTTTCGATCTCAATAGGATCCTTAATGGGGTTCCTTCAGATCTTTAGGGATGAGAGGAGGCTCAAAAGCGAGACCTTCGATTTTCCCTTGTTCCTTCAGGACCTTTTCTCAGAGCTGAGAAGCGGAAGGTCCTTCAGCGACGCCATATCATCCATGAAGATAACTTACAAGTCCCTAAGGGATTTCGCAAGCAAGGCAAAGGCCTGGGCAAAGCTAAAGCTCCCGTACACCGAAATCCTAAAGAGAATGGCGGAGAGACAGAAGCTAAGCGTCTCAAGAATGTCAACTCTGCTGATAATGACCGCTCTTGAGGCAGGAGCTGACCTAAAGGAGGCCTTTTCCTCGATCTCGAGCTTTGCCGTTAGGCTCAGGGAGCTTTGGATTGAGGCGGAAGGGGAGAAGATGAGCAACTACTTCATTGCCTTCTTATCCTTCATGTTGGTGATTGGATCCTATGCTTTGCTGGTTAACGTGTTAAACATACCTTTGCTTGCTCCGCGCGAGGCAGACAAGATAAGGGAGGGGATCATGATGCAGGCCTTCGTTCAGACTTTGATCATGGGAGGAACGCTTGGTCTTGTTAGGACGGGCCATTTCACCTCCTCCTTCAGGGAAATCTTCATCTTTTCCCTTGCTGCCTTCATAGTCATGCTTGCAATATAGTTGCCCTATTTTTCCTCTATCTCGTAAGCGATTTCATAGGAGAAAGGATCCAGTTGCTTGGTTGAGATTATTTTCACCTTTGATCCAAGGTGATCCTTCAGCGTCCAAACCAAGTCCTCGAAGTAGTCGAAAAGACCGCACGTTACGCAGTACGTTCCGCTCATCCTGACAATAACAACGTTCTCATTTATTGAGATGAGTTCTGCTGTTGCCTCCGGGCTTCTGAACTCGTTGAACTCCCTTATAGCGTCCAACACTTTGCTCCTTTGCATCGATCTTACCCTACTCTTTATTAAGAAAAAGCTGTCGTCCCCTTACTGCCTTAAGAACACCTCCAGCTCGCCCCTTGGAAAAAGGGTGGATCCATTGAAGCCGAGCTTGTATGAAATAAGCCTAACCCCTTCTTTGCTGGCAATCAACAGGCTCTTTGAGAACTCTGAATCAACTTCCCAATTTGGGGAGAACATCCTTGCATCTTCCCTCGTAACCAAGAAAAGGATACATGCCTCATAGCCCTCTTTCCTTGCACTCATGAGTTCGAGAACGTGTCTTCTCCCCCTCTCAGTTGGCGCATCCGGAAAGAGAGCTAATCCTCCCCTTACAAGCGTGCAGCCTTTAACCTCCAAGAGGCAAAGCTTCCCTTCCTTCTCAAGGAGGAAGTCGATCCTGCTCTTTTTCAACTTAAATTCCCTTCTCTTTATTCTCCATCCCTTCAAGGCTTCGATGTAGCCGCCCTCAATTAGCCACCTTGCAATGTCGGAGTGGAGCGAGCTGTTGACGAGAACCCAAGTCCCATCGAACTTAATGCCCATGACCTCCCCTCTCGTCTTCCTTCTTGGACGTTCAGCTATTCTTAGTGTTACCTCTCTTCCAGGAATCAGGAGCTCTGTTAGCCTACCAGGATCCCTTAAGTGGTACTTCCAAACCTCTTCTCCAACCCTTATCAAAGCTGTAAATCTGTTTGGTCTTGAAACGAATTTTCCCCTCAATAAAGGGCCGGGTACCCTGTACTCAGAAGCTTTTGCCAATGCCTTTTCCTCCTGGCCAAATTTGTACCCTCAAAACTTAACCTTAACCAGAAGGGCAAGAGAGATCGCGTTGACGCTTCTGCAATTATAAACAGAACAAATGGTTGAGTGATTTCAAGAAGTAAACTGGTTAACACGTTTCCTATAGCTGAAAAGAAGGAAGAAATGGCCTGAATTGAGCCATATCTGTTGCTCTATGATCTGGATTAGAAATCATGGTTTTGAGAGAAATGAAGGCCAAGCTTCCCAGGTTTCCTATCGGAATTGTCCATAGAAAGGCGAAGGCTATTGGATCCTCGATGCAGGTCATTGCTGGAAGGTAGATCATGTAAGCTACCATTGAAGCTAGAGCGGACCTCTTTGCTTCCAACCTATCGATCAATCTGCCATATATTGGGGATGAAGCTATGCCAGCAATCCCAGAAAGCCCCAAGATAAGGCATAATTTTCCTTGGATGAGTCAAGCAGGGAGTACATCTTCATTAAGGCTAGGAGGCCAAAGAAAGCCCCTCTTAACGAGGTAAAGGATGAAATCATGGCAAATCTCCAAGCTTTAGGGGACAAATCAAACGAGATTGTCCTCTTCAAGATTTCTTCTGGACTAACGTGATGCTCCGGTCCCTTGTCCTCCTTGTAGGTTAGAAGGAAGAGGGTTGATGCCATCAGGGTCCCAGCGGTTCCTAACAGGAAAGCATAGCTCATCCCGTAATTCTCAACGAACCATCCGCTCAGCACGCTTCCAGAAG
>JAVCBX010000126.1:0-4780 GCA_037917635.1 Thermoproteota archaeon
GTGGGGATCAACCTTGACAGCGTTGACTCCGACTATAAGGGGGCCATCGGCAGAGCAGCCTATCAGGGCATTGTAAAGTTCTCCCTCTTTGTCTCCCTTCCATATCTTGTCTATTCTGTATCTTTGGGCTTCAATTGGGTTCGGAACATGCTTCACTACCGTGTCGAGGAGGGCCTTATGTACTGGAAGGGTTTTCTTGATCTCTTCACCTCTTCCCTCATCGTAAGCTTTGATGATATCTGAGAACTTAATCCCTTGTGCCTCTGCTATTCCCTTCGTCAGGCCCCACCCATGAAGTGCTGAACCAAAAGCCACGCTTTCGTCATCCCAGCTCAGCTTCCATTTTTCCTTGAATTGAGGCTCTGCGTAAGCGTCAATGAGTTCATTCATCTTGCTAATTATCCTAGAAATCTTCTGCATAACTTCTTGGGGGGTAAGCTTTAACTCCTTTATCAGACGATCTACCTTGTTTATGAAAAGAAGGGGTCTGACTCTCTCCTCTAATGCCTGTTTTGTTACGGTTTCTGTCTGAACCATAACTTCTTCGACAGCATCGACAACAACTATTGCGCCGTCAATCACCCTCAAGGACCTTGAGACATGTCCTGTGAAATCTATGTGTCCTGGGGTATCCACTAAGTTAATGGCATATTCTTTGCCCTCCCATTCATAGTAAAGGGATATGTTAGCCGCTTTGATCGTTATCCCTCTAGCCTGCTCTATCTCGTGATAGTCAAGTGCCCTCATCTCACCAGCCATTTTGTCTGAAATCATTCCAGCTGCTGAGAGGAGATTATCTGATAGGGTTGTCTTTCCGTGATCTATGTGGGCTATAATGCCTATGTTCTTGATGTTTCTTGGATCAAGCATAAGATCTCTTAGGTGATCTAGCACTTTCTTGTACTTCTGCAAAATCGTAACCTCCCGACCTGTTTTAGTGGAAGCAAGAGGTGAGTTAAAAAGTTGTCCATAACTTGACAGGCTCATTTGCCCTCAAATTCGCTGAGGATATAAATGGCTGTCAAAACCTGGATTGAATTTTACTTTTTCTTAAGCTGTTCTTAATCTAGTGGGAGCTAACCTCTAAGTTTGATTATAAGATCCAACTTAAAGGTAAAAAGGATCATTTTACCTGTGATTTGTTGAAAACGAAGGGGAAGATGCGGACAATTTTCAAATGGAACCTAAACTCAAGTCCAAAACAACTTATAAAAGCTAAGCCAAAAGCTACTTGGAAGCTAACGAATCCCACAGAAGAAGGAAGGGAGAATGAATTGAGCGCACCAATTCCTCCCATCAGAGCATATGAGAAGCTTTTAGGGCTAAAGGGAAATCCATTCAAAGCCTTATCAATGATAAGTCCTGAAGAGGCCACCTCTCTCTTCGTTAAGCAGGAGGGAGATGGTCTCCTACTTGCAATGGTAGCCGAAACCATAGCTGGATCTGGATCCACATTCATAGCGCTTGTTGGACCGAAGGGAATTGGAAGAACCCATAGGTTAATGGTGATTGAGGATGCCATCGAAAAGGCTGGGGGGGAGGCGTTGTACTTCGACGTTGCCCTGGCATCTGGTCAGGACATCTTGGACAGGCTGATTAAGGCGGCCATGTCCCTCTCCATGGGGATAATGGCTAGAGTTAAGAGAAAGCTTCTAGGGTTCAGCGAAACAATACCCGAAGAAGAATTGGAAGAAATAAGGACTTCTCCAGTTAAGATAGGAGACATCATACTGGAGGCATTGGTTAGACACAGACCTGCCGCAATCTTATTGGACGGTTTGCACAATGCTGTGGATATGGAGGAGTACTGGAGGTTCATATTCTTCGAAGCTATGAGGGAGACAGTATCCTCCATGCCTGAGGGGATCATAGTTGCGATGGCAATGAGTGAGGAGACCTATGAGAAGATTGACCGTAACTTCCCAGCTCTTTCATCAAGATTGCACCATAGGTTCCTAATTCGACCTCTTACGGACGAAGAGGCTTTAGCATTGGTTGAGAAGAGGGTTCGGGCATACCAGTTCAGCAGCTCCTCCCAAATTCCAATCGATGAGGAAGTTGTTATTAAGATCAATCAGCTTGTTGAAGGAAATCCAAGGAGAATTTTGAGATTCCTTGGTAAGGCGGTTGATCTAGCAGTACTTCTGGGGAGGAGAAGGGTTGATCTTGACGTATTAGATAGCATATTGAGGGTGGATGAACCTAAGTTTAACTACATTAAGAGATCCCCAGATAGGTTTAGAGATGAGCTCTTTGTAATAATAGACGAGTTTGAAGGAGGGCCTGTTGAACTAGAAGCCCTAGCAGAGGCCCTGGAGACTAGCCCATCTGAGGAAAGGACAAAACTGGAGGCTATGGTGATCGCCGGACTAATAGAGAAGGATGCGGCTGGAAGGTATTACGTTCCTCCCGATAGGTTTTTGCCTGAAAAAGGAGAAAAGGAAGAGATTGAGGCTGAGCGGAGGTGGAGGCTTAAGTTTAGGCGCCGTAAAGTTTAATTGAGCGGATGTTTTGGTGATCAGGATGAGTAATGTGAGGGAAATTATAGAAAGAGCTAAGCGCGATGGTAGGAACTTGTTAGAACACGAAGCAAAGGCAATTGTAAGAGAGTATGGAATACCCGTCACAAGGGTTAGTCTTGCTAGAAGTGAAGAAGAGGCTGTTAAGGAAGCTGAAAGGATAGGCTACCCCGTTGTCCTGAAAATAGTATCCCCAGACATAATCCATAAGAGTGATGTTGGAGGAGTGATCGTTAACCTAAAAACTCCTAAAGAGGTGAGGGAGGCTTATAATAGGATAATTTCCAACGTAAGGAATAAAAAACCCGAAGCAAAAATCGTTGGAGTTTTAGTTCAGGAGTACGCCCCCCAAGGGCTAGAGGTAATCATAGGCTTGATCAGAGATCCTCAATTCGGTCCAACGGTAATGTTTGGTTTAGGCGGCGTTTTTGTCGAGATCTTCAAGGATGTCAGCTTCAGGATAGCTCCGTTAACAGAACAAGATGCTGAGGACATGATAAACGAGATTAAAGCCAAACCCTTGCTATATGGATATAGGGGTTCCCCTCCCGTCGACATTGATTCCATTAAAGACGCCCTGATAAAGGCTGGTAGGATGGGGTTAGAGATAGAGGAAATAGCTGAGATGGATCTTAACCCTACGATGGCGTATCCAAATGGGATAAAAGTTGTTGATGCTAGAATCATATTAAGGTGATGAAAGTGGCTAAGAGAGTCTCTGAACTCTTTGATAAAGAGGTTTACACTTTAGAGGGAAAGTTCCTCGGATATGCGGATGATTTCATATTCGATGACCAGCTTGGGAGCATAGTCGCAATAGTACTAGCTGCAGAGAAGGGAGGAAAGGTAAAAACAATCCCCTATGAAAGTGTAAGGGCATGTGCTGATATCTACATCGTCGAGCTCTAGCATGACGAGTAGGAAAGATTAAAAGACATCAACGCGACTAAGTGCACTGAGTCAGAGGGATAGTTAATTCAAGGAGAGCAAGGAAAATGGATACAGTAACTCAATCCATTGAAGAACTAAGGGAAAGCCTAGCAAACACAAGAGAGGCAATTAAAAAGATAAAAGCTCAGCGTAGAGCAATAATTGAGGAAATCAAGGCTTTGAGAGAAAAAAGACGTGAAATAATAAGCAAGATAAGAGAGGAGAGAAAGAGAATAAGAGAGCTCATAGAGGAAAAAAGAAAGGCACAAGAGAAGTATGCGGAGCTCCAAAAGGAGAGAAATGAGGTGCTCGAGACGTATAAAAAGGCAAGAGAGCTTGCAATCGATCTAAAGAACCAGTATGAGGAAATTATTTCCTCAATTGCTCTCTCAGAAAGAGAGATAAGAAGGAGAATAAACGCTCTAGAGAGGAGAATAGAGACTGGAAGACTTTCTGTTGAGCAAGAAAGGGAAGTTGTAATGAGGATAGGTTATTATGAGGCTATGCTAGATGAATACGCAAAGGCCAAGAAGATAAAGAAGGAGCAACTTGAAGCAGCTGCTGAGGCAGGAAGGTGGAGGTTCTTTCTAAAAGAAAGCACACTTAAGTTAAGGGAGAAAGGTAAGGAAATATCCGAGCTCAAGAAGAAGATTGGAAAGGCTATGAAAAAATTAGATGAGCTAGGAGGAGAGGTCGAAAGATTAGATGAGGAGATAGATAAGAAGAGCAAGGAAGCTGATAAGTTAAGGGAGGAGCTCAACTCTCTCTTTGAAAAGCTTCGTGAGTTAAGGGAAAATATAAAGAAAATTATACAAGAAAGGGAGAAGAAGATTGAGGAGGAGATAATAGAGGAAGTTGCAGTAATAGCAAGGCAAAAGTTGAAAATGGGTGAAAAATTGGACATTGGTGAGCTAATGGCTTTACTCAAAACAGGAGAGGATCTAGTCAGTGGCGTTAGTGAGGAGACTAGCGAATAGATCTTTTTAAACTTAGCCCGTTTAAAACAATTTGAGGCAAATTTATGAAGCCCTCTTCCACTAGAAAGATCTTAATCCTTTGCGTTGACAGAGACGCTGATCTCACTGAAAAGGCGGGAATAAAAGGTCCAGTAATTGGAAAAGACTCTTGCGTTGAAGCCGGAGTGAAGCTTCTTTCAGTAGATCCTGAAGAGGCTGATGCTAACGCTATCTTCGGAGCGATCAGGGAGTACGACAGAATTCGCGAGCAATACAAAGGGGCTGATGTTCAAGTTGTAACGATTACGGGAGACTCTAGAAGTGAGAATTTAGCAGACACAGAGATTGAACGCCAACTGGAGGAAATAACTAGGG
>JAVCBX010000026.1:0-4775 GCA_037917635.1 Thermoproteota archaeon
GTAACGTCGCCAGCTGCAAATATTCCTTGAGTTGAGGTTCTACACGCCTTATCCACCTTTACCTCTCCCTTTTCGTTCAGCTCAACTAATCCCTTTAAGAAACGCGTATCAGTGGTATATCCCATCTCAACAAAGAGAACATCGCCCCTTATCTCCTTCTTCTCACCATTAACTTCTACTAAAATGGATTCGAACCTTTTCTCTCCCTTAACCTCAATAACCTTAGATTTCGGGAATATTTCCACGTTCTTCCTTGAAGTCACTTCTCTGAAAAGATCTGCACTCCCTCCAGGCAATTCTGATGGAAAAATCCAATAAAGCTTGTTTACGATCTTACTAAGCATTTTGGCTGACTCAACTCCGTGCTCTCCTATTCCAACTAATACCGCTTTTCTTCCCTTGAAGAGAGGCCCGTCGCAAATAGTGCAGTAGGAAATCCCCCTTCCCTTAAGCCTTTTCTCCCCAGGAACTCCCAAATCCCTTGGAGTCTTGCCAAAGGCAAGAATTACAGCTATAGAGGAGAATTCCTTTCCAGAGGAAGTCCTAACCTTATAAGCGTTCGAGCCTTCATCTCTTTCGAGAGAAACTACCTCATCAAATATTATTTCCGTTCCAAAAGACCTTGCTTGCGCTTCTATCCTTCTAACGAGCTCAAAACCAGAAATCTTTGGGATTCCGGGGTAATTTTGAATCTCTGATGCGAGCAGGGCCTGGCCTCCAAGGTTTTTACCAATTACTAATGTATCTAATCCCTGCCTGCTGCAATAAAGGGCTGCAGACAGTCCAGCAATACCTGCACCAACTATTATTACGTCCCTCATCCCAAGAAGTTTGATGTTTAAACCAATAAAGCTTTCTTTCACGCTTAAATTTGTTTTAACATTTCTTTTGCCTTCATTGCTGCTCCTAAGGCAGTTGCATAACAAGCCATTTTTGGAACAATAGATCTTCCTCCAAGAAGGCTTACAGTAGAGTTTAGGATCTTAGAGAACTCAGGAATCGTCGGAAGGCTTCCTATAAAAACTATCTTGTCCTCAAGGCCCTCGGCCCTTGCTGCGAAGTATGCGACGGTTCCTATCACCTGTCCAACCATGTTCAGCAGGCCAGAGGCCACGTCTTCAGGCCTGACTTCCTCCTTAACCTTTCCAAAGTTAGAAGCAGTTGTGTCTGCTGGAAGCCTTCCTATGGGTCCGCCAACAATGTCCATTATCGTCAGATCTACATTGCTCGAGCTTCCACTTTTTGCGAGTTCAAGGATGCTGTCTATTGAGCTTCTGTTTAATAAGAGCTTTGAGAGTCCTATTAGGGTTCCTCCACCAACTCCAGTACCTCCTAGGTGCTTAGTCTCAATCTCTCGCCCTTTTTTCCTTACTGATACCATCGCCGTTCCCGTTCCTACGCTTGCAACCAAGGCTTCATTAAGCCTTGAAAGGGTAAGGCCTCCAAGTCCTATCGCCTCTATCTCATCTACTTTAACCGCTTTAAGGCCTAGAAAGGATGAACTTATCTTTCTAGATCCTCCTCCCGTACAAGATACTAGTTCTATGGATGAGAGAGCGACTCCTAGCTCTTCAGTTATCTTCCCTATGGCTCCAGCTGCGGAAACCAATGGACCGCTGGCAGTGACCTGAACCGCTCCCTTTATTTCTCTATTCTTAATTAGAATCGCTTTTGTCATGGATCCTCCTATGTCAAGCCCTATTATGATCATTCATGCCACCATCCTAACTCAAGGTTACTTGATGAAAGGCTCCTCCATCCCAAGCGCCTTTCCAACTGCAACTATCAAAGGGGGAGTTAGGAAGAGAAGGAATGGAATCTCCGTTGCGTAGGTCCAAACAAACCAGATGAGCGCTGCTATGATAGGAAGGTTGATCTCTCCCGTGGGTAACGTGAAGAACTGGCTGAAGGCCCACACACCAAAGCCAATTATGGTACTCCCTATTATCAAAGCCGCAGACGAAGCCACAAAGAAGCTCCTTAAGTTCGGTTTTATTAGCGAGAGAGCGATGGAAAGAGCTATGGAAAAGACGCAGACAGATAGGAAGATTAGGACAACCGAGCTTTCAAGTGATCCGTGAAGATAGAGGGCCGAGGTTGCAATCACAGGTATGAGTTGAACTAAGAAACCGTATATCAAGCTCCTCAAACCCTTCATGCGGCAAAGTATGCCTAGGATATGGAAGGCAATGAAATTAGCTGGAACTCCAACGGAAAGGCTTAGAAGAGCGTTTCCATGGATTAGCATGTCCGATATGAATATGCCTATTGCTGCCCCAGCTGCTCCAACCAGAGGGCCGAAGAGATATGAGAAGAGCGCTGGTATTACTACAGAAGGCCAGAACCTGACAACGCCTATTACAGGGGCGAATATTCCTAGATAGGTCAAGTAACCAACTAAGGCATATAGGGTTGCATTTACAGCAATATAGGCCGCGTCGTACATCCTACTTTTCATGGAGCTTCTCCCCCCAGCTATGAGTGGTTGATTTTCGTGAGAGATTTAAGTTTATCTAGATATCCCTACATATACTCTAGAGAATACATATAATAAGCCGATTTCATGGAGAACGAATAATGTACATTACATGATATTATTCCTATTTTAAGTTAATTTTGTGACAAAAATATACTTATATATTCTAGAATCTAGTAAAGCATTAAACCAAATGGGTTTTCAATAGCCCTTTGAAGATAGCTTCTCTATGCGGGGCATTTGCAGCCTTCGAGGTAGGTAAAAGAGCAAGTCCTTGGTGACAAAAGGATAAGAAAAACTAGCATCAAAAGCTAGGGGAGGATAAGCAGGATATTTAGAGGGTCAGCAAGAAGCAAAATTGAAAAAAGGAAATGAAAGCTATGAACATGCAAGGCCATTGAAAGAGGAATTCTGGGAGAATTAGAGTTTGATTTGTAAATAAGGATGAGGGATTTCGATCAGCTTATCTTAATCCTAGGAGATAAAACAGTTTGTTTGAGTAAAAGGCATTTGGACACTATTTTCGAAAAAGAAGAAGGTTTTACATTAAGATCTAGAAATGATGGGCTTTAGCTTCAAACAATTAATCGACCAGCTTCCTAAAAATTCTATTATAGAGGATTTTTTCCTATAGACCATAGAGTGAAGGGTAGATCTCATGAAAGAGGTTAAAGAGGAAGAGAAGGAATTTAAGAGAAAGGTGCAGCAAGTAGGTGGAGCTTCCTTCGTAATAACGCTTCCTAAGGGTTGGGCTGATAAGTGGCATATAAAAAAGGGAAGTACCGTGATCATCGAGGAAGGGGTTGGAGGATCCCTTATAGTATCGCCCTCAAAACCGAGGGAGCCTTTGATGATCGAGATAGCCTTTAGCAGGGATGAAACTCAATCAATACAGAGGAAGATCTTTGCGGCCTATTTGGAGGGATACGACGTGATAGAGATACGCGGAGAGCCTATGATAAGGTTGAAGGACAGGAAGATATTGAAGGAATTCGTTTCCAGGTTCCCTGGACTTGAGATAATGGAGGAGGAATCAGATCGGCTTGTTCTAAGGTGCGTTCTGGATCCATCAATGCTAGAGCCAAAGATGCTCTTTGAGAGGATGAACAAACTGGTTTCAAGCATGCTTGAGGATCTATTAAGGGCGGTTAAGTGGGATAATGAGGAACTTCTTTCCCTTGTCATGGATAGGGATGACGAGGTGGATAGAGTTTATTTCTTGCTCGTCAGAGTTATTAGAAAGGCATCTCAAGATGCTTACCTCATGAGAAGGCTTAAAACAGATCCAATTCAGCTCATAGACCTTAGAGTTAGCGCCATGCTCCTTGAAGCGATTGCAGATAGGTTTACGGAACTTGCTGAGGTCTTCAGATCAAATAAGATAGGAGCATCTCTGCTTAAGGAAATGGGAAACCATTTAATTGAGCTTCTAAAGGCAAGCTTAGAATCAGTAATAAAGAGAGACGTTTCTCTAGCCATTAAAGCAAAGGAGCGCGCTCAAGAGATGCTTAAATCTCTATTAGGGATAACGATTACAAGCCCAGAAGAATCCGCTATCATCTTTACTCTAAGAGAGATTGTGGCTAGACTTGCCGATCTCTGCGATCTAGTTTCTCCTTAAGTGATCAATCTGAGCCTAAAAAGGCCACTTTACCATTCTTCTCGACCTTAACCTCTCTCTCAGCATATACGGGTCCCATGTAACCACATTCTTCGCATACCCAGATCTCAGGAGTTAGCCAACCAGAAAATCTGCTAATCTTCCTTATTTTGGGACTTCCACAGATGGGACAAATCTTAACAATTCTTTTCTCTCTCAAATTATCGCCTACCCTCCAACAACTCCTCTACTGAGAAGAAAAACGTCAATGGAGGCTTAAATTCGCACGGGCAACCCTGCCAAACCATTACAACAGCTATGGGCTTATCAGAGCCCTTTTCAATCCTCACGGAACCTATCTTATACTTTAAGGGGTTCTCTTTTGTCTCCCTAAGCTCAGCCCAGATTAGGTTCATAAGGCGAGTTGTTTGTTCTTCTGACAACTCGTGAAGGCTCATGAAGTAGTTCCTTAGACTTGTAGAGTTTGAAATGAAAAGTTTCTCTTCGTCTTGAACCATCATGCTAATCAAGGCGAAGTCGCGGGAGAATCGAAACTCTACTTTCACCTCGCCAACTAATGTGAGGTTTTCCCACCTCAGATCGGTTTTTCCCTTGACCAAGGAGTCAAGCTCTTCCTGAGATATGGGTTTTGCTTCCTCCAAAATCGAATTTAGCGTTGAAAAGAGATCAATTAGTCTG
>JAVCBX010000097.1:0-4761 GCA_037917635.1 Thermoproteota archaeon
GGATCTTTGACTGAACAACCACATCTAGGGCTGTTACAGGCTCATCTGCTATCACAAGAGAGGGATTCAAGGCCAGAGCCATCGCTATCATGACTCTCTGCCTCATTCCACCGCTGAACTCATGAGGATAATCCCTAACCCTATCGGGGTCTATCCCAACAAGTCTGAAAAGTTCTCTCGCCCTCTCAATTGCCCTTTCCTTGCTCCAATTCTCTCTTTCAATTAGAACCTCTGCTATTTGATCACCAACCCTAAGTACTGGATTTAACGCGTTCATAGCTCCCTGAAATATCATGGAAACCTTTTTCCAACGTATTTCCCTCATCTCTTCCTCGCCCTTATTTACAATGTCCTCTCCATCTAGGAGTATGCTTCCAGAAATTATCCTCCCATTCGGGGGAAGAAGCCCCATTATTGCTAGAGCAACAGTGGTCTTGCCGCTCCCTGACTCTCCAGCCAGTCCAAAAATTTCTCCTTCGCTTACTGAGAAGCTAATACCGTTTACTGCCCTTATATTTCCAGCCCTCGTCTCATAGATGACGTGAAGGTCCTGCACTTGAAGGAGCTTGGAACCCAAGGACCTCACCTTCTCCTTAGCCTCGGATTTAGTATCTGGTCAAGGCTATAGTTGCAGCAGGCAAAGCCAAGGGCTAGGGTCATGATTGCAATTCCCGGAGGAATCATAAACCACCAAAATCCGTTTACTGCAGCTCCAGCAAGCCTTGCGTAATAGAGCAACATTCCCCAGCTTGGAACCCTTGGATCTCCGAAGCCCAAGAAGCTAAGGAAAGATTCCGACAGTATTGCGTTTACAACGCTAATTGTGGCGTTTGCAAAGACAATAGGCATCACGTTTGGAGTTATGTGATTAATCAGTATTGAGAAGTCGCTGCAACCAGCTGCTCTGGCGGCCTCAACAAACGGCCTTTCCTTGAGCGATAAAGTCATCGATCTTACCATTCTAGCCGTAGCAGTCCAACCCAGGATCGCAATAACCAAGATGATGTTAAAGATCCCCTTGCCAAGTATAGCAACGAATATGAGCATGAGAGGAAGGGAAGGTAGCTGTATGAACATGTCAGTTATCCTCATCAACACGTTATCCACTATTCCACCAAAGTAGCCTGAAACAAGGCCTATTATCGTTCCTATTCCAACAGCTATGGCACTTGCAGATATTCCAATCATTAAAGATGCTCTCGATCCATATATCAATCTGCTGAACAGATCTCTTCCCATTTGATCCGTCCCAAGCAGATGCTTCTTGCTTGGTCTCTCAAACGGCTTTCCTATGAATGCAAATGGATCATAAGGAGTTATGTAGGGAGCAACTAGGGCGAGTATTAAGTAAAAGATGATGATTCCTAAGCCAAACATCCCCAGCTTGCTAGTCTTGTACAGTTGCCAAAAGGAGGATATCCTCCTTCTCAAGCCATATAGCCTGCCTATCCTTCCATAAGCCCTTCCCATTCAAATCCCTACCCGTACCTTATCCTGGGATCCACTAAGGCGTAAACTATGTCCGCAATCAGATTTGCCACCAACACGCTAATCGCTATGAATAGGAATATCCCTTGAAGAACTGGTAGATCCGCCTTTGTAACAGATTCATATATGAGTAAGCCCAGACCATGCCATGAGAAAACCGTTTCAGTTGCCGTTGCCCCGCTAAATAGATAAATTACCTCTAAAGCGATGACGGATATCATTGGAAGCATGGCGTTTTTAAGGGCATGTCTGAAAAGAATCGTCCTGTTTTTAAGGCCCTTTGCCCTTGCAGTTAGCATATAATCCTCAGTGAAGACATCGAGTAAAGTGTTTCTCATTATCATGAAGTAATATCCGATGAAAGAGAGTATTAACGTGATTAAAGGGCCAATCATGTGATGGAAGTAGTCCTTAAGGTACTCAAGGAAGGAAGAGTGCTCAACTCCTGGCGTCACGGTACCTCCCAGCGGTATTAGATTGAAGTAGTAACCGAAGACCAATATGATCAGCATGCCAACCCAGAAGGTTGGTATGGAGTAAGTTATTAGGGAAACAGTAAGGAAGCCCACATCAAGCTTTGAACCCCTCTTCCAAGCAGCAATAGTCCCGGCAAATATCCCCATTACGAGAGAGATCAGTATTGAGAGGCCCATTAACAGGAAAGTGTTTACCATCCTCCTTCCAAGAATCAACTTGGTCACAGGAGTTCCTTGGTACTGAAAAGAAACTCCTAGATCTCCTTTTAACAGATTCTTTATGTAATAAATGAATTGAACCCAAAGGGGCTTATCGAGCCCGAATCTTTTGATCAACAACTCCCTGGTCTCGGGCCTTAGCCTTCTATCCCCAGCGACAGCCCTTGTAGGATCCCCCGGCATTATCCTGAAGATGAAGAAATTCAATATTATTATCAAAGCTAGCGTTATAAGGCTTGAAAGGACTCTTCTGAATATATATTCTCTCATACCCATTCAAAATCACCACTACTCATAAAGCAATTCAAGGAAGAAGGCTAAAAAATAAAGGGGAAGGGTCAGGAGCCCCTCATTCTCATGTAGATGACTACGATTGCTATTATGATTATTATGATACCTGCTATCAGGTAAGTCCTAGCTGGCTTGGGAGCAGGTGTCGGGCTCGGAGTTGGGGTTGGAGTAGGTGTAACCTCTGGAGCATACTCTAGGATTCCATCGTTGTCGATGTCCCTAAAGCCAAGCTCAGCAAGCATCTGTTTTGCTTTTTCAGGGTTGTACTCGTATTTCTTAACGTTCTCGTTTGCCCAGTAGGGACCGAAGTATTCCTTAGGCACAAAAGTCTCAGATACAGTTCCAGCTCCAAGAGCCGCCTTCTCAACTATCTCATCCTTGTTTATTGCATAAGCTATGGCTTGCCTGAACTTTGTTATGTTAAACGGCCAGACCTTCGTGTTGAAACCAAGCACGTAGTCCCACATGCTTACAACTTCTGGAAGCTGAACGTTCGGATCGCCCCTCAGGGTTTCTAAGTAGGCTGGAATTAACTCGTATCTCTTTGTAGCTACCTCTCCCCTCTTTATAGCAAGGATCCTTGCTTCTTCGGTGTCAATAACTCTTATTATCAGCTTCTCCACGTTAGGCTTGCCCTTTATCCAATAGTCCTCGTTCTTGACAAGCTCCACGTACTCTCCCTCAACCCACTTAACGAACTTGAATGGACCAGAGCCAATTGCGTACTGAGGAGCTAGAGACCTGTCCCAGTCCCAGCTCTCTATGTCCTTCCATATATGTTCAGGCACTATGTACTCGAAGCCGAAGGCATCAAGTGCAAACAGGTAGGGCTCCGTCAAATGAATTATGACGGTTCTATCGTCGGGGGTCTCAGCATAGTTGAAGAACTTGATTATATCTGGCGTGTACATTCCCCCTGTTGGCTTGTTCTCCTTTATGTATTGGAACGTAAAGGCGACATCCTTAGACGTCAACGGAGTTCCATCGTGCCACTTAAGCCCTTCTCTGAGCTTGAAGGTTATCGTCTTTCCATCGGGAGATACCTCATAAGATTCAGCAAGCCAAGGAACCAAGTTGAAGTTTTCATCATAAGCTAGAAGAGAGTCATAAACCAGCATCGAATACCACAGCGACCTTCCTGTTCCAGCAGCAAGGGGGCTTAAGGTCTCCGACTCTGCTGGATATGCTATGATAAATGTTGTCTTCTCCGGATGGTATATGTAAACAGGGGTCCACCTATTTAGCGGTGAGATGGGACCTCCTGGCATGAGGGTCCAGTTTGTCCATCCCTTTGCGAAGACGTGAACATCGTTTGTTATGAAGAGGGGAACATAAGGCACCTCCTCTGCTAAGATCTTCTGTACCTCAAAGAGATATTCCCTGGCTTTTTCCCTGTCAGCGGTTGACCAGGCCTTATCCAAGAGTTCATCTACTTTAGAGTTGTGGTAGGATTGATAGTTGCCTCCTCCCTCATAATCCTGAGAGGAGTGGAACCTGTAGTAAAGATGAGTTGGGATTGCGTCGTAGCCCAAAGCCATCTCATACAGGACGTAGTCCCTCTTATCTATCCTCGGGTACATTACAGCGTCGTCGAGAGGGGTTACATCAAGCTTAATTCCAACCTTGGCAAGCTGCTCTGCCAGAACCTCTCCGGTATGAACGGACCAATCGTCCCAGCTCAAGACCATCAACTCAAACCTAAGTTCGAACTCCTCCTGAGGGGCTCCTGCCGTAGGCTCACTTATTTGAAAGCCCAATAAGGCTGTTATTATCGTTAGGGCGACAAGCAGGGCTAAAAAGGTCCTTTTCAATGCACTATCACTAATTATCTAAATTACCGAAAGTTAATAAACATTGCGTCGAAAAGCAAGCATTGACGGCGTGGATCTATTGCCGGTAATTAGCAGGAAAAAGGCACGTTTAAATGAGGGACTTTATAAAATTCAGAGCCTGGGGAACCTCTTCCATAAGTCTTTCAAGCCCAAATAGGCGCTCAAGACCCTTGTTAGATATCTCAAAGATCAAAAACTTATCCCCAGAAGGGATAAGAATTACTCTCGCGTAAAAAATCTCACTTCTCTCCAAGAGAAGGTCTGCTATTGATTCGCTGAACTTAAGCCCGAGCAAGAGATTTATCCCGTATTTACAAGCCAAGTGTTTTGATAGGATCTCAGAGTACTTCTTCTCAGTTTTTGAAAACCCTGGGGGTGCGGGGAGGAAAACAGTATACCTGATAGTTGAGTAAACCCTCTTAAGGTATCCTTTTAACTTCCTTATCTCTTCATCC
>JAVCBX010000168.1:0-4744 GCA_037917635.1 Thermoproteota archaeon
GAAAGAAGAAGCGAAAAAAAGAAAAGCTCCTAAAGGGCAGGGATTTTTTGTTAAAAAAGCTGGGGATGCAAGCGTCGCCATTATTGGCCCGCCTTCAGTTGGTAAATCTACATTGTTGAACAAGCTTACAAATGCAAATAGCAAGGTAGGCAACTATGGATTTACTACAACCAAAATAATTCCAGGAATGATGGAATATGAAGGTTGCCAAATTCAGCTTTTAGATTTGCCAGGCATAATTTATGGTGCTTCTGAAGGAAAGGGAAGAGGAAGGGAAATAATTGCAATGGCAAGAGTTGTTGATTTAATTTTAATAATGCTTGATATCTTTACTGTAAATGAAATTGATTACATATTAAAGGAATTATGGAATGCTGGCATTAGATTGAATAAAAACCCACCAGATGTTATAATAAAAAAGAGGGATAGAGGCGGAATAAATATTGAATTTGCTAAAAAATGCAAGCTCAGCTATGAAGCAGCAAAAGCAATCATAATGGAATACATGAGTAATGCAGATGTTGTTATAAGAGATGATATTGGAGTTGATGAACTAATAGATGCTATACTTGGCAATAGAGTATATTTGCCTGGAATAGTTGCTGTAAATAAAATTGATTTAGGTAGCGTTAAACTCAATGCAAATATGGATGTTGTTTATATTTCTGCAGAAAAAGGATATGGATTAGAAGAGCTTAAGAAAAAAATATTTGAAAAATTAGAGCTTGTAAGAATATATTTAAAGCCAGAAGGAGGAAAAGTAGAGGAAAAGCCAATGGTTCTCAAAAAAGGAGCAACAATTAAAGATGTTTGCTTGAAGCTTCATAAGGATTTTGTAAAAAATTTCAGATATGCCATAATAGATGGTCCATCTGCTGATTTTCCAAAGCAAAAAGTTGGATTGGAGCATGAAGTTATGGATGGAGATGTAATAACTATTGTTGCTCGTTAGCTTTTTCTTTTCTTATTTCTTCAATCATTTCATATGCATATCTAACATGTGGAATAGTTATTGAACCTCCTACTATCATGGCAACGTCAATTGCTTCATATAACTCCTCATCTGTATATCCAAGCTCAATGCACCTGTCCAAATGATATAAAATGCAATCATTGCATCTAAGCACTATTGAGGCAACTAATCCAAGCAATTCTTTTGTTTTAGCAGGAAGCTTTCCATCTCTATAAACACTTGCATCTAAAGAAAAAAATCTCTTGGTATATAAGCTCCCCTTTTCCATTATTTTTTTGTTTAATCTCTCCCTATATTCCTTAAATTCCTTGTATTTCATTCTTCTCTTCTCAATTTTATATCAAGTTTCTTTGGCTTATCTCCAATTTTAACATCAATTGTTCCTTCATATGAATATTTGATTGTTTCATTTCCCACTGTTTTTTCATATTCAACACTCACTTTATATTTGGAAGGATACAATTCAATGGAATAGCTTCCATTTTCATCTGTTGTAGCTGAAGTATTCCTTGCATTTTCATCTATAGCTTTTATCAAATTGAATTTGATTGTGACGTCAGATATAGTTTCATTTTCATCAAGCTTTCCATTTCCATTTTCATCATACCATACTTTTCCACTTACTTTAACTTTTGAAGGAGTCATTGATATGTTATGCCATATTGTTTTATTTGGCAATACTGCAACATTTGCTCTCCTTGCATCATATCCTTCTTTTATAGCTGTAACAAGATAGCTCCTTGGCAACAATTTCTTAACTTCATATCTTCCATGTGAATCTGTTGATACTTCCTTATCTCCGACTCTAACTCTTGCTTTTATTGGTGTATCAACACTTGCATTATACTCTCCATCATCATCTTTATCCCAGAAAACAATTCCTTTTATTCCTCCTTTCTCAATATTTATAATTCCTAAATCCCTAGTCCATGTGCTTTCATTCCAGTAATATTTTCTAGTAGCTTCCTCCTCACTTATAGGAGCAAATTTTCCAGTTTGATTGAATGTTATGCTTTTTATTTTAACTCCACCTGAATAGAATGAAAGCGTTATATTTCCTGCTGGAGCTATTACTTTAAATTTCCCATCACTTCCTGTAACAAATGAATCATGAGGTATTACTTTCGTTTGATCGAATATTTTAACATTTTGCTCAACAACAACTTTCACATCTCCCATTGGTTTTCCATCACTTTCAACAATTCCTTTTAACAAAGCTCCTTCATAATATTTCGCTATAACTACTGCTGGGCATCCCGTCGCAAGGCGCCCGGGACGAGGATAATAGACATATTTTTGGGATATAAATGCAAGTGAGAAATGCTTTAGGTTAGCAGTTGGTGTAATTAGCTGAGGCAAGTAAGGATTGAATCCATATTGTTGTATGCCATATTACGGAGAGTTGGCGCCCCTAATAGCATCCACGACAGTATGGTGGTATTGCCATGTTACCCGATAAGGTATATAGGCTACTAGAGGAGCGTATAGATGGTTTCGAAAAGGTAGAGGCGAGGAAGAAGGATAAAGACCAGATAAAGAAGGTTCAAAAAATAGTGGAGAAGCTGGTGGAAAAGAAAAAGCCTAGAGAAGAATTGTTGGCGACGCTGTGGGAGGGGAAGGCTCGGGGGACAACCTACATAGCCCTAATCGCGGTAACAGACAGAGAAGACGTGGCGGACGCGCTTACCAGCTTGCTCCAGTCCGTCCTAGACGAGTTTGAAAGGCTGTCCAAAGGGGGAACTGAAGCCTTATATACTGTGAGCTAGTTTTCCCGTAGGGCCATGCCACTCGACCTCCCAGAATATAGGAACATCCCAACCTACAAGAACACCATAAAACTGCTTCAGCAGGAGCCCGAAATCATAGACCTACTGGAGCGGATAATCCAATGGGAGGAGGAGATGCCCAGCAAGTCCCCGGAATACTATGAACTCGGATTCAGGGCCGAGGAGGTCTTCGGAGACCCGAGAACCGTCGCGAAACTGGTTCCAAGGGGAATCTTGAGACTATCCTATAAATCGTCGTCGGATACGAGGTATAGGGCCCTGAACCTCGGGGAGCTGAAGAGAGCCGTCCAAGACTGGAGGGCAGGCCAGGAAGTCCGGGAAGAAGAGCCCTCCCAAATCCCGGACGACCTGTTCAAATACATAGTAGGCCACGAGGACGTGAAGGAGATTCTGTGGAGGGCGATAAGGTCGGAGGCCCCGGTTCACGTCTTATTGACGGGCGTCCCCTCATCCGCCAAGAGCCTCTTCCTAGAAGACTTGATGAGGCTCCCGAAATCGGCCTTCGTCCTCGGCTCAGGCCTATCTGATCTGGCAGAGCGCGGTCACCTCGGAGGAAGGCCTCGAGTCCAAGGCCACGCGGAGCCGCTTCGTGGAGAGGGTCCTCTGGGAGGAGGAGAGGAGGAAGGGCCGGACCTTGGAAGAGGTACTGGAGCGCATCCCCCTCAGCCTGCCCACGAGCTGCTTCCTTGCTGGAGAGGGCATGAAGAAGGACCCAGATAAGGTGAAAGCCTTCCTCATGGCCAGGTCCCGAAGGGAGGGGATCTCACCGTCGCTGCTCAACACCTACCTGGACTGCCCCTTGAGGTTCTACTATCGCTACATCCTGGGGCTTTCACCCCCCGTGGACGTGCTGCAGGAGACCGACGCGGGGGTCCTCGGCGGGGTGATCCACGGGGCCTTGGAGGACTACTTCCGTCCCTTCGTCGAGGAAAAGAAAGCCTACCACCACCCGGCAGACTGCGACCCTGAGCGCCTCATCGAACTCTTCAGAGGCCGCCTCAAGGAGTCCCGCCTGGAGGCCCTGAGCCCTGAGAAGCGCTTCTTCGTCGAAGAGGCGGCCAAGTTCCGCCTGAGGAGGTACCTCGAGGGCATGAGGGGATCGATCTGGATTGAGGCCCTGGAGAGGCCCTTCCGTCTTACCCTAAGCCTCGGCGGCTCTCAGTGGACCTTTTACGGCAAGGTGGACCGTATCGACCGCAGGGAGGGCTTCAAGGTCATCCTCGACTACAAGACCGGCTACCTCAATCCCCCCGGGACCAACGCCTTCGAGGAGAAGATCTCAGTCCTCAGGCCTTCAGCCCGGCTCGACTACGAGGGCCTGAGGGATCTCAAAAGGGGGATAGGGGATATACAGCTCCCCCTTTACGTATTGCTGGTCAGCCAGGGACAAGAGGACGAACTTCGGCGCACCACCGCTGCCTATGTGATGCTCCAAGGGGAGGGCGAGGAGAGGTTCCTCCTCAGGCCGGAGAAGTTGAGGGAGCGGGCGATTCAGGAGCTATGGGTCCAATGGTTCAAGGCAGGACTGCCCCAGATCCTCGATTACCTCATCGCCCACATCCTCGAGGCCCCCTTTTACTTCAAGGCCACAGATGACGGCCTCTGTCGCTCCTGCGACTACGAACCCTCCTGCCACTTCGCCTGGTAGGGACGAAGGGGGATACCTTAAGATAGGCCGCCTTCTGTCTCGGGTGCGGAACCGCCCTGAAGGGGGATCTGACCTTCCTCCATCAGCCTTAGGCACGCATCGACAACTTCAGGATCGTAAATCTTCCCCCTTCCCCTCCTCAGTTCGTCCTTCACCTGCAAGGTCCTTCTCCGGAAGCCCCATCTTCTCTCCTATGGCCCTCGCAAGTCTCGCCACACCGAGACAGTGGCCGCTTGTGTAGGGGTCCCTTTGCTCGACGGTCCTCGCCAGGGCTTCGGCCACCCCGAAGAAGCTCCTGTACAAGGCCTCGCGGTACTCCTCAAGGGCTGCCTGGGC
>JAVCBX010000171.1:0-4688 GCA_037917635.1 Thermoproteota archaeon
TTGCTCTTGGTTTTCTAGCTGGCTTGTTGCTGTTTTACCTCATAAGACGAAGAAATTCTTGAAAAAGCTAAAGACCTAACTCTACCTTAAAATGACCAGCTGTACAATTTCCGAGATCCTTCTTTAAGGAATCGATATAAGAATCTTCACTGTAGTTATATCAGGACAAAGATCAAGCTATTCCTTTTTATTCTTCTCCATTAGGCTGAATATTTTGAATTTTAGCGAATAAGCTCTTTTCCATTTAGTATAAATCCATCTTTTGGGTTCTCCTTAATGAGCCTGCTATGAGCGGGTTACCTCTCAATGAAACTTGTGACATCTTCTAAGCTTGAAAGAGCTCTTTCAAGAGCTTTTTCTATGTTTAGTCTCGATTCTATTTCTTTTATTCTTTCCAGCCTTGCCTTGGTCGCTGGCTTCTTCACGCAGATTGGTAGAGTTCCACACTCTTGAGCCACTTTTTTTATTGATATCTCGTAGGTTCCTATTGATTTAGCTAGTTCAACTATCTCTGACTTGTTCATCCCTATGAGAGGCCTTAAAACTGGAAGTTTGGATACTTCGTCTATTGTAGCTATGTTATCTAATGTCTGGGAGGACACCTGCCCAAGGTCCTCCCCGGTGACAATAGCCTTCGCTCCCAGCCTTTCAGCCAAGGCATTTGCAACCCTAAGCATCATTCTTCTCTCCAAAATGTAGGCGTATTTCAGCTCATTCTCCCTTAAAAGGGTGAAATCATAGGATTCCCTGTAAACGAAGGCCCTAAGCTTCACGCCTATGTGCCAATCCCTCAGAACTCTCATAACTTCTATGAACCTCATGAAAGAATCTCTGCTTATCCCAGAGTGCGCGTAAAGAGCTATTATGCTTGCACCTCTCTTCATCAGCATCCAAGCAGCTACAGGAGAATCTATTCCACCAGAGATGAGAGCTACTACTTTTCCCTGAGTTCCTAAGGGGAGCCCTCCAGGGCCCCTGAACTTTTGAGAGTATATGTATGTCTCCTTCCCCCTCGCCTCAACATAAAGCTCGATATCCGGGTTTTTGAGGTCTACCCTCCTCTCTATGACTTTTCCCACTTCTCTAGCTAGTTCCAAGCTGTTATACTCATCAACTCCAACTCTCTTCGCCTTTACAGCGAAGGTACTCCCTTGTGGAATCCAGCTCTCAAAATTCTCCCTGCAAAACTGCAAAATCTCTTTTAATCGCGTTGTTCTTAGCCTTATGGTAGGAGCCAGCCAACTGATGCCGAATACCTTTCTCAGATTTGAGATGGCACCTTGAACGTCCTCAAGCTCTATGAAGATCCTGCCGCCTCCCCTCGCTAATCTGCTGTACTCTATTTTGCCCCTCTTCAAGGCCATCTTCATGTTCTCTATCAATTTTCTCTCAAACCTACTCCTAACTGGAGGTGATTTCAGAATTATCTCGTCGTATGAGGCGAGTATTCCATCTGCTTCCCTCCAAGCCTTGCTCAGCTTGATTGTTTCGATGTAGGACCCGTGCAACCTAGCATCACTCGAGAATTTTTATATTATCCCGGTCTTATAGAGTTTTTCATGCAAAAGATAGGATGTTGGATTAAAAGGGGCCTAGTGCACCCTGCTTGGGTGGGTATAGACATTGAACCTGTTCCCTCTGGCAAAGCCTATGAGCGTTATTCCAGCCATCTCAGCAAGCTTCAATCCCCGGCTTAAGGGTGCGGAAAGTGAGATAACAAAGGGTATTTTTGCTCTAGCACACTTAAAAACAAGGTCTTCCGACAATCGACCGCTCACAGCCAGTATTTTATCTCTCAACCTGATTCCTTTCAAGAGGGAGTCTCCTATCACCTTATCAACCGCGTTATGCCTCCCCACATCCTCGGAATAAGCCATCATCCTTCCCTTTTCATCGAATATCGCAGCTGAGTGAGTACCACCTGTAGTTCTGTAGATAGTTGAAGCTTTGTTCAGACGAATGGAGATGTTTTTGACAACCTCCCTGGGTACTACGAGCTGGTTTGAGAGGATTTCCCTCGAGATCTCATTAACGAAGAGAATTCTCCTCATCTCCAGCGCAGTCGCGCAGCTGTCGGGCAAAAATCTTCCTATTTTAAGTCCTTCACATTCTGTTGACCTTGTCTCTACCTCTATGCTGTCGCTTCCCACTTTGATCTCCTTCACATCGCTCGCCGAGCTTATCAAACCCTCCGAGTAAAGGAAGCCAACTGCCCACTCCTTCAATTGAAAGGGAGTCAGCACAGTTGTGATGTAGAGATTTCCGTTGACAAATAGGTCGAAAAGCTGCTCAAAGGTCACCTCTGCATCTGATTCCAGCACCAAATTCTTTCTAAGATCAAATTTCAGTGCCTTCCACCTAACTGTGCTTGAAGACATCGGATCCATAGTGAGGACCTGCCATAATAACGAAGCGGTTACAAAGCTTAACAGATAACTGGATCCTTGAAGCTGAAAGGGTTGAAGGCTTTTGATGGCAAAGGTGATCAACGATGGGTGTCCAGAGCAAGCTTTTAGTCAACAGCATCAACTCCAGCCGCTCTTGTACGGATAGTCATTACTTTCGAGACGATTCGTAGGTGGATGCCTGTTATCATATCAAAATCCTTCTTTATGCGCCTGATAGTTTGGAGGAAAGGTCTAACGGGTCTCCCTTAGAGTAAACCCTCGCTAATAAAGACCTTCTGCTCAGCGTTCATAAAGCTTCCCTGCCAGCTTGTACAGCTAGCCATATCTCCTTCAAGTAAAGGGTCTGCGGTAGTTGCACATCAAAGAGTAGCTCATGCCTGTTATACTTGTCTTTGAATAACTCCTTCCTGGGATGTGCGCCTTCATCGGCTCAAACTACCTCTGGGTCCAATCCTGCGAGGGATATCTGCTCCTTCACCCTTTCTATATCACTCTCAAGGAGAGACTCCGATGGGTAGTTGTAAATCAGTCTAGGA
Source organism: Thermoproteota archaeon (assembly GCA_037917635.1). Lineage (GTDB taxonomy): Archaea > Korarchaeota > Korarchaeia > Korarchaeales > Korarchaeaceae > QMVU01. The sequence goes on from JAVCBX010000171.1 coordinate 2,945, forward strand.
GTTTCGTTGTAAAATGGTCTGTTGCACCAGGGACATCCACTCGTCAAAAAAGCGCTTCTCAAACCCTTTAACCAAGGACCTCGTTTCAAAACAACTCTTTCCCCTTCAAAAATGGCGATTTTTCCCAATTTGAGTCCCTTCGATAGCAGGAACCTCAGGATCTGCATCACCCTGTACCTAGTCACATCCGGCCTTCTTGTAAGAGGAGGGGATGTCCCCTTCACCGGCGTGAGGGAGAAGAGGGAGACACCAGCTCCTATGTTATAAGCCGTCTGCATCGCAATTGCGAACTCCCTTTCCGTCTCACCAAGGCCGAAGATTAGGTGGACGTTTACTCGACCCCTTCCCATCACGTTGATCGATTCCCTCACGAATTCCCAGTACCTTTTCCAAGAGTAGGGCTTCTTGACAGATGAGAGGATTGAGGGGGACGCTGCATCAAGGCCAACGCCTATAAAGTCCACACCCATTCCTTTAACGGTTTGAAGGAATCCTAGGTCAACTGGAGGGATAGAGATCGAGATTGGAAGCTTTACTCCAGTCTCCCTAATTTCCTTTATAATTTGGATCAGTTCTTCCTGAAATCCTTGTTTTAGAACGCTTTGGATGCATATCCTCTTGAAAACTTCACTAAACTCTTTTAGGCGTTGAACCAGATTTTCCAGCTCCACAGCCGGCCATTTTATCCTAGATAGCATATCTTTCCTCGATTCGCTATCCTTGCTTTGAGGGCAGAAAGAACAGGATGCAAGGCACCCCGTGGAGGAGTGTTGGAGAAGGTAAGCTGTGGTTGGAACCTCTTCCACCTTCAATTTCGCCATTTTCAGCCTTGCGAGGGTTCCTATTGAAGCCCTGATCAGCATGAGACCACCAGCTATAGGAGCTAAACTAAGCCTCTTCTAGGAACTTACATCCCCTTAATAACCTTTTGACCCCTTATTTTAATTGGATCGTGAATGAAGTGGCGCCTTCTAATAGATGAGGGGAATGCAAGTTGGCAGATGGCATTAGATGAGGCGTTGCTGATTCTAAGAGGAAGGAATAGAGCACCGGATACGATCAGGCTTTACGTGATGAAACCCAGCGCTGTGACTATTGGTTATTTCCAGAAGGTCTCCGAGTCAGTCAACCTTGCATACGTTGAGGAAATGGGGATACCAGTTGTCAGAAGGATAACTGGAGGAGGCGCCGTTCTACACGATGAGAAAGGTGAGGTCACTTATTCGGTAATAACCTCCACCTCTAAAGTTCCCGATAACATACTGGAGAGTTACAGGATGATATGTGAAGGGATAATTCGAGCACTTGAGTCGTTTGGCCTAGAAGCAGAGTTCTCACCAGTGAACGACGTTTTAGTTGAGGGGAAGAAGATATCTGGAAGCGCTCAAGCAAGGGTCCAGGATGCCGTCCTTCAACACGGCACCCTGATGTACGACACCAACTTGGAGAATCTATCAAGAGCCCTTATTGTCCCAAAAGAGAAGCTGATAAGCCACGGAGTCACGAGAATTGAAGGGAGAGTGACTACGATTTCAAGACTCCTAGGAAGGAAAGTTACGAGGGAGGAAACGATCAAGGCTCTGAAGGAGGGGTTTGAGAGGGCCCTAAACATCGAGCTTGAGGAAGGTGAGCTCAGCGACGAGGAACTCAATCTGGCGAAGAGGCTTGAGAAGAAGTACAGGAGCAGGGAGTGGAACTTCAGGAGGTAATGATATGGTTAAGAAGGAGGCTGTGAAGAAGGTTC
>JAVCBX010000117.1:0-4683 GCA_037917635.1 Thermoproteota archaeon
GGCCAAGGCAAACTTATGCTTCTCATACCTTACGCCCGTCTTAACTTCAAAGAGGACGTTGCCTGAAAGCGCGTCAACTCTCAAATGCGGACTTAAGCCTATTGGGGAGCCATCCACCTCTACCTCAATTAACTGCGGCAGCATGCTTAGCGCAGTGTCCACGTTTTGCGCATTTGCTCTTGAAAGTCCTCGGTCGACTTCAGCTGCAAGTTGTAAAACGGCGAACTTGTACAGCTTGGCCGCGTTCTCGATAGAAAAGTTGAGCCTCCTCCTTAGAAGCAAGTCAGCTATTCTGCTCCCCTCAAGCCCCCTAACTGCGAGTAAGCGCACGTCCCTGATCGCCGACATTAGGGCCTCGTGGTAAGCTTTCCCGTTCACCATGAACTGATTAGGCTCGGGTCTAGCTCCTTCAACATATTTCAAGTAAAGGTCCCTGCTTGACGCGCAAAACCTGTTGGATAGGTCGCTAACTGCCAGCCCTAAGTAGGCCTTGGGCTTGACAGGCGGGCTTCCATAATTCCACCCCCTAAACTCATCCTCTATGGGGTCGTCTAATGACCTTATCCTGAGCTTTCTTAAAGCTCTCAATAGATCCACTCCATTTAACATTATCTTACACCTTTTTGTATTATTAATGCAAAAAGAGGATATAAACTTCACCATTATGCATAATATACTCAAATAATGCAAGCAAAATACATTTAGATGAAGTAGAAAGCCGCAAAGAGCCCATCCTTATCATTGTATTTATAATACATAAAAAGCATTGTAAATGCATTAAAACAAGGTTTAAATACATTTATTTGTAAGGTCTATTTAGGTGAGTGTATGGTAAGGGCTCTTATATGCACATTAGGGTTCGACACAGACCCCGTGGTTAGGAGGATCGTCGGCTCGCGGCTTGAGGAGGGCGGGGTATTACTGCTCCTAACCGCTAGGCCTCTCAGGCCTGAGACGGAGAGCGCCATTAACGATATAAGGGGGATAGTTAGCGCCGCCTATGGGAACTCCGTTAAAGTCGAGGTCAAGGCCATCAACTTACATAGCTTCCATGAGGCCGTCTCAGAGGTGAAGAGAGAGTCTATTATCGCCTCTTCTACTGCCTCTATCACCGCCAAGAATAAGGGGTTCATCGAAGAGTTCCTTAGGAACTCCACATCTAGCCTCCCTCTTCCATAGTGCGGAATCCTGTAGGCGGTGGAAAAGGCAAGAACTATGTCACCACTTCCATTGTAGGATTTCCCACCAGTTCTTGCAAGGCCTAAAACAGCCCTTTTTGCCAGTCTATTAAGCTGCCTGTAGCTTAGTGGAGCATCGGTTGCAATTAGCATGATTATGGATCCTCCAGCCCTTCTCTCCTTCCTATGCCCGAAGTCCTTGAGTATGAGGCCGACTGGAACACCGTTAATTGTGAGATCCTCTCTTCTGCCGAAGTTGGTTAGGACTAAGCAACCCACGGTGAATTCTTCCCCATCCAACTCTACCAGCCTGGAGGAAGTTCCTATCCCTCCTTTGAACTCGAAGGCAACCATTCCAGTCCCAGCGCCAACGGAACCCATTTCAAAATCCTCTGAAGCGCTTTTCAATGCTCTCATTACATGTTCTTCTCCGATGTGCCTCCCCCTTAGGTCGTTGAGGTATGAATCGTTGCACTCCATCACAACCGGATTAACTGATCCGGTAGTGACCCCTATGTCCTCGTTTTGTTCTAGCAAGTACTTGACCAAGGCATCCGCTGCCCTCCAGACGCAAAGAGTGTTAGTTAGGAGGATTGGGGTCTCTATTTCCCCGAATTCCTCGACTTGAACTAAGCCGAGAGACTTTCCATAGCCATTCATTACGAAGGAGGCTGCTGGAACCTTTTCCTTGTATAAGTTACCCTCGTGGGGGACTACTGCGGTCACTCCGGTTCTAACCGGACCCTTTCCAGGGACAAGCTTTCCCTTCCCTTTTATTATGGTGCAGTGTCCAACCTTCACCCCCTTTACGTCTGATATCGAATTCCTCACCCCAGTAGGGAGGAGACCTATCATCAAGCCAAGTTCCCTGGCCCTAGCCCTCATCTCTCATCCTGCAAAAGAGCGAATGCTTCTTGAAAATCTTTGAGACTCTAATGTTAGCCCCAACTATCGCGAAAAAGTGTCTCGGTTGGAATCTGCAAGACTTCTCACTTCTGAGAATGCGGTCTCATACTTTATCGTTCTCCCATTTCCATGCATCACAGAGATGAAGGTTGATCCACGGATTGACTTCTTGAGCCGTTGTCAAACCCAGACCTCGAGGTTGAGGAGGTGAATAAGGCACGGGAAGATCTGGATTGTTGGAAAGCGAAGGTCTCTTTAAAATTTGTAAAAGTTAAGTGGAGAGATGTAGGGTCAGCTTTCTTAGTGAGCTGTAATTTCTGGCCTCTTCAAGACTGGATGAAAGGCAGAAGAACATGGGAAACTCCTTTTTCTCCCAAGGCTTAAGCCTCACATCAAGCTCCGCCCCAAATGTCCTCGAACTCTGAGGACTCGTCTGCCATGAAGAAGCTGGAACACTTCGTAGTGGCAACTAAGGTTGCGAAGCAGCTCTTAGATGGATTTCCAGCTATCACGTACCTCTTGGATGATTGAAGCCACGCTCCATATGGATTCTCCTTCCTTATGTAATCGAGTACTTGTGTCAGAACTCTTATTTCGTACCCTTCCTTTCTCCTCCAAGCTTCAGGAAGAAGCCCATAAGAACTCTTATCTCCCTTGAAGCGCTCGTCTTATTCTGGAAGAAGGGGGTATCAGGATAACTCTGCTCATTGGCTTCGTCAAGTAGTATAAGCCAAACCTGATCCCCCTTAGCTTTCTGTTCTCCTCTCTCTTTGGTTCAAACCACAAGTTTACTCCCTTCCGACCATTTACTTCAGCAACATCCCCCTTCCAGCTCTCCCTATGGAATGTCCAGAGCTACTGGTTCTCATCCACCCATCCGCTCAAGCATATTCCACCAAGCCACTCCCCTAGCCATGAGAAAGGCTTTACTTCGGGATATGGAGAAAGAAGATGCTCAATTCCAGCTTCCTTTATGCTATAAAGGACTCCTTCATATTCTGGGGATGCTCTTAGCTCTATATGCCCATTCTCGATCACAAAAGACCTCTTCCCCCTGTCTTCAAATTTTTCTGACCCCAACTTTGCCCCTTTGATCCAACTAAGATAAGGGGTAAATCCTTCCTGAACTCAGTTTCGGCCAATTTGATCAAGATTTCGCCCTTGTAGGCTCCTGGAGGACACCTAAGTTCCAGCTCGGTTGTAAACGCTTTCTCTTCCTCAATTGTAAGACCTTCGATTCAAACTCGGTATCTTCAGCTCTCCAACCATTGGTAGGGAAATAATGAGCTTTCCATCGTACTTCTTCATTCTAAAACTCTTTAAGCATATCTTCAGCTCTGATTTGCCCTCAAATATGATAGGTTCACTCGAAGCAGATACGAAGAGCTCTTCTGAAACCTCTTCATATGGATCATGCCTCACAGACCCCTGAATATGGATCTCCACGCCTTCCTTACCTCTTTCCAACCTCTCGGAAAACCGACGTAAATAATAATATGGCTCCAACCAGAGCATGGAGAATGGCTTAAGACTCACATCGTAGACGAAATAGGCCTTTCTGCCTCCAAACTCGTTCTCTTCGACTTTATCCTAAAGGAAGCCAATGCACGACCTTCCTTCAGGGAACTCAAAGCAAACCCACCTCTTCTCGAGCTTATCAGGGCTCTTTGGCAGGTCCCTTTCATAGAATGGAAAGTCAGCTTCTATGGCAGGGGACCTTACTATGCTTCCTTCAAGAGGAATGTTGAAGGTAGATCCCCAAAAGTGAACCCAGTTCCTCGATTGCAGCTTTACGTGTAACTCTGAATCCGAGTTGTTGATGAAGCCGTGTCTTATCCTGATAAGAGGGCTTCCTCTGTATATCAGAACCTCCTTTAACAACCTAAGGCCCCTACTTGTCCGAATCTGCGCTAAGAGTTATCACGTAGCCAGAGGGAATCCTTTCAACTCGAGCTTCAAAGGGCTTCATGTCAAACTCAGAGGGCCAGAAAGGGGGCCAAGCCAGATTCCAAGGGAGTACGATAGGAAGAGCCCTGATGGCCTTTCGAAGACCCTCACCCCTCCGCCCCTCCTCAAGTTGAACTCAAGCCTTGCGAAGTAGTTCTCCGCTACCAACCTGTTTTTGTCCCCTTCTTTCGCTACTACGACATCTGGCGGCCCAATTACCCTTATGTTAAACTCCTTTGGCTTAGTAACCACTTCTTTCCCATTTGAAGAGATCTTAGCCCTCAAAATGAGGGGATATGCCCGGATTGAGCCTTATCTGGAACTTTCAACCTTGTCTTGAGCCGGAAAATCCAAATGGATCCAGTTCGCAGCTTCTTTCTGCCTCAACTTCTATCTGCTCAGGATATGAGAGAATAAGAGAGGCTCTTGCTTTCTTCCTTAAGAAGGACCTGAGGTTAATCAAGACCTCTGCTTTGGTTCCCGGGAAGCAGGATATGGGACTTAGATCTATGCTCACCTCCACCGGTTGCTTTATCCTCACGCCAGCAGCTATGGGAACAAGAAGCCCGTTTATCAATAGCTTGCTAGCTATTTTCCTGGACCTTTCTTCCTTATCCCTCTCTTCGGCCATGACATCGGGCTCAAAGAGTGC
>JAVCBX010000127.1:0-4683 GCA_037917635.1 Thermoproteota archaeon
ATCCTGCCATTATCCAATCGTAAATGTTTTTCATTCCTTCCAGAATCGCCTGAAGCACTAGCTCCCTATATCTTTCAAGGTCTTCGGTGATGTAAACCTCGATTGAGACCTCTCCAACGCAATCTGAATCCAGCTGGGGCTTTACGTGGAGATATCCAACCTTCTCCCCCGAGAAGGTCGAGTTAACTTCCAAGTATGCCGCCTCGGTCATCCCGCTTTTCCTGCCAAATATGTAAAACAGCTCCCCTTTGAGAGAATCGAATTTCTCAAGGTAAAATGGCTGGAGATTCGCGTATGTCCCGCCATTTACTCTGAAATTCCCGTGAATCTCGAAGCTCATGGTGAGGTTATAGTCCTCCTTGAGAAGGTTTAGGAGGAAAAGTCTAATCGACCTTGAATTCGTGATGAGCTTTCAAGCAATCTAAGAATGAATTATATGCTTTCAAAACATTTTGTTGAGCTTGAGCTCTTCAAACTAAAGGAGCTAAGATTTTGGGAAAAGATGACTCTCGTTCCAGGAACCGTTGGTGAGGGCCTTTTCCTCCTGCTGGTTAGGGATTTCGCTCCCCTCGAGCAAAGGCTTACCAGCATAGCTTCCAGGCTAGAGCAGGTGCCTGGGTATGAGCTCGAGTACAGGGAGACTCTATCATTTCCCGTTAGACTTTGGAACGGGATACAGGCTGAGTCCGCTTCAAGACTTTTTGATCTCTTCAACATCCTGAAATCTGTCGCTCTAAACTCGAAGCTACCAGGTTCTGATAAAGATGAGATTTTGGAGCTTTCTGAAAGGGCCTTTGAATCGATTAAATCTCACAGAGAATGGCTCTTAAACGAAATAATACCTAAGGGCCTCCTGACTTTGCCATAGGGAAAGGAAGGTTCGACAAACTACCTAAGCTAAGGGGCTTGGATCTTACATCTGACCAGATCTTGAGGCTTGGAAGAAAATATCTCAGGGAACTCGAGGCCTTGAGGGACAAATTGGCAAAAGAAATTGATACGAATATGGATCCAGATTCTATAATATCGGTGATAAAGGACCGCCACCCAAAGGACTTCAAGGAGCTTCTTGAGAAGTACCGGGAAGCCGTAGAGGAGGCAAAGAGCTTCGTTTTGAAGAGCGATTTTGCAACGGTTCCCAAGAATGAGAAGCTAATTGTTGTTGAAACTCCTCCTTACCTTAAGCACCTCTACCCTTTCGCCATTTACTTTCCCCCAGCTAAATTTGATCCAGTGAAGACAGGGGTCTACATGGTCACACCTCCGGAAACGAAGGAAATGCTCAGAGAACACAGCTTTCCATCAATAGAGAACAGGACGGTTCACGAGGCCACCCTGGACATCACCTTCAGATGACGTGTTCCTCTCTCAATTCTTCTCTAATAAGGAGCCTTTTGACAGCACCTGAGTTCGTCGAGGGCTGGGCCCTCTACTGCGAGGAGCTCGTTAAGGATCTTGGTTTTTCACGACGATCCCGTTCACAGGCTTATGATGGTCAACGATCTGATCTGGAGGGCTGCAAGGATGATAATAGATGTGATGCTTCAGAGAAGGGAGATGAGTTTTGATGAGGCTGTTAATTTCCTAATAAAGCATGTAGGGATGGAAAGGGAGGCAGCCATATCCGAGGTTAAGCGGTACACGATGAGACCTTCGTATCCCCTCTCTTACCTGCTTGGAAAGCACCTCATATTGGAGCTTAGAGGGAAGCTAGAGAAGCAGCTTGGAAAGGATTTTTGATCAAAGAAAATTTCACGATTTGATGTTATATGCTGGAAACATCCCATTCAAATTCATGAAAGAGCTCTTAATTGAGGAAATGGTGAGAAGAAGGGCTAGCAGAAAAACTACCTGACCATCCTCTCCCTCAGCATGTTTGCTAGAACTTGCAGAGCCCTATTCACCTCGATTAAGGCTTCTTCCACGTGCTTACCATCCTCTCCTTCTACCGCGCTTCTCTCTATTGAGTTTATCATGTTCTTCACTCTTTCAAGCCCTTTTCTCTCCTCCATAAGCTCAGTTCCCAAAAATTCCTCCAATCCCCTAAGAAGCTCCTCAAATGCAGCTGTTTTCTGCCTTGCAACCTCTATGCTAACGCTAACAGGCGATAAAGCCCCCGACAGGATTAGCCTGTTTCCTGAGAGGGATATGTCCCCCACTTCCTTGACTATCCTGTCCACGACCCACTTCCTCCACCTGGGAGGAACAAACTCAAGTTCCTCGAGACTTAAAGAGCCTCTTTCCCTTACTAAGGAAAGTATTCTCCTTCTCCAAATTGGATATAGCCTTAGAAGATCTTGAAGAACGTCTCTTGTGGCCCTTGCTCCCTTTACAAGCTCCTTGATAAGAGCCTTTACCCTAGGAACTTTATCTCTCAGAGGGACATTTGAGTTTAGGGTTTCAATGAGCTTTCCAAGCATTGTCCTGAAGTTCTTAGATTTCCTTTCATCTGAAGGAATCTTTTCGATCTCCTCTACGGCTTTGCTCAACTCGTCCAGGAGCTTGATCTCCATCATTAAGGATTCAGCTTGATCAACGAATTTTTCCAGATCTGAGCTCTCCATAATTGATTCAATGCCAGAAATTGTATCAAGATCCTTTTTAAGGCGTCCAACCGATTTCGAGAAGAAATCGGATTTTATCATCGAGTCAAGCCTCTCAGCCTTTTCCTCAACGCTTTTTAGTAGATCTAGGAGCTCTATCCGCCTCTCTAGCAAAGAGCCGATGCTCGCTGATTGTTTTAGAAGATGAGACAGTTCATCGTAAAGCTCCTTTGCAGAAGCGATCGCATTGTCGTAACACTCGGGACCCGCCTTCTTGCACTTCTCCCTTATCCTCGAGATGAGCAAGTCCTTCCACTTAAGGTACTCCTCTATGTGAGAAAGCTTAATACCAGCTCTAGAAGCTCTATCCGAGACTTTCTCAAGCTCGTCAAAGACCTCCTTGACCCTTCTGATGTTTTCCTCAAGCTCCTCCTTCTTACTGAATAGGATCTTGCACCTCTCCTCCAACGCGTTTACCTTTGAGATTAGAACTGGAAGGTTCTCTATGTAGAAGGAGAGAGTTTCAGGCGTTACTTCTCCCATGAAGATCGAGTCAATTCCCGATTCCATCCTCAAAAGTACTTGCCTGATTTCTAAAGGTTCAATCTCCATCGAGTCCATTTTTTCAAGCAAGTAATCAATTTTCTTCTTTATTTCACTCGTTTTTCCCTTCAAAAGATCCAATCCTGAGGCTAAAACCTCTTTTCTCTCTCTATCTATTTCCTTCAAGATGTTTTGAAATTTTTGCTCGTACTGCTTTATTGTAGAGCTCAAAAACATCCTCCTGTTGAAGAGATACCTTTTGTTGTAGTTCTGATCCTCAATCATCGAGTTGAGAACGTGAGATAGCATCAAATTAATCCTAGAGAAAGGATCTTCTGATCCAAACAGGGACGAATCGAATTTATTCAAAGAGTTCACAAGGGACTCGAGCTTCTTGCTTGCCAATAGAGCTTCTTCAACAAGATCGTACAGACCATCCTTCTTGAGGTTCTTTACGAAGGAATCTACCCTCTTCTCCTCGTATCCCTTCTCCAAAAGGTATCTGTAGAGGTCAATTTCATCCGGTTTGCTCAATCTGAAAAGTAGGGTTTGGGCGAGGATAAAAAATTATGGTTGAAAAATGTGTGGAAAGCTTGGGATCATCTAACACAACTAGACTAACTTGGTATAACCTAAATCAAAGCAACGTTTAATTTTGCAGGAGGTCCAATCTTTTCGGTCCCTCGAAGGGCAAGGGAACAGCAAATGAAGAAGGTAAAGATATACGTTACTGGACCTTTCCAAGCAGGAAAAAGCTCTATTATAAGAAAGCTTGATCCTGAGTCCCTTAGCATAGATTATGAGAAGAAGGATTTCTCAACCACGGTCGGATTTGACCTAGGTGTCCTATACTGGAACGTTGACAGGGGAGAGATCCTAACGAGATCCGAGTACGCCTCCAGGATTAAGGAATGTGCTTACGACGAGGTCTGGCAGATAGTTCTTATGGGAACTCCGGGCCAGAGGAGATATGCTCCGGTTAGACAGATATTGGCCAAGGGAGCTTCAGGAGTACTTCTGGTCATTGATAGCACTAAAATAGGTCAGATAGGAGTTGCTTTAGCTATTTTTGAGGAAGTTAAGGCTTTTTTAGGAGAAAATGCTCCTCTAGTTATACTAGCAAATAAGCAGGACGTTGAAACTGCTGCTGATATCGATTTCATAAGGAGCATCTTGAGGATAAACCCAACGCAGCTCTTTGGAACTTCTGCTAGAGATGGGACAAACCTGAAGGAGGCTCTTTTATCCCTTTTAACCATGATAAGGAAGAGGGAATTTGAGGAGGCCCTTAAGACAAAGGAAGAGTTGAGCCATAAAAAGAGATTTGGTTAGGATCCTTTTTCCATAAGTTCAGATGTTTTTCCTATTCTTACTGAGAGGAATCTTTTTCAACTGTAATGTGCTGTTCTTTCCGGAAAACTTAAAATATTGCGTCCTCATCTAGAATTGAGGTGGTTGGGTGTCAACTACATTAGAAAAAATCGAAGAAAAGCTTAGAGAGCTTGAGACCTCCGTTCCAAACGTAGAAGGGAGCGCCGTTATAAGCTTAGATGGCCTCGTAATGGCAAGCAGGTTTAGATCCGGTGTATCTGAAGAA
>JAVCBX010000009.1:0-4663 GCA_037917635.1 Thermoproteota archaeon
AGTTTGTAGAGGGCCTCGATTGTCAGGATGGAAGCCAAGCTTGATATGAAGAAGAAGGGTGCTGAGAGCTTTTCGATGCCAGAGAGGGGCAAATCTGGCGGAACTAGCGAAAAGAAAGGCTTAACGTCTATTAATCCGTGAAGAAGGGTTGCGCTAGCCAGTTGCCATCCCGATTTAATGAGAACATAGCTGGCTAAGATGGAGAAGGAGAAGGTGACGAATAAGTGGGACAAAAGGGGAGCAAGGGCAAGCTTCTTGACGAAAACATCTATTGGAATGTGATATGTGGAGAAAAGGATTGCTGAAACAAGGACTGGAGTTATAATGCTAGGCCCTATTCCCCTGTGAAGTTCCCTTAGCACATATCCTCTTGCGAAAAGCTCCTCAAATAAGCCCACTATGAGCAAGTAGTAGCTCAGATCTAGGAGATAGGAGATAGGATCTGAAACCGTGTACCTAAGGGCCAGATGAGTCTGCCCAGAGAGAAGAATTAGCATGAGTTGAAAGGCAAGCGTGAAGAAAAGCCAAGCTATGGCCCCTAGAAGCATCCCTTTAAAGAGATCTTCCCTCTTTAATCCCAGTTCCTTTAAATACAGTCCCCTTGGAATCCCGTCCAAGAGCTTCAGGCAAAGAGCGCTGATTCCAAATTTCACAACGGGCTTCACCAAGCAGTCAACTAGGCGTACTTGTACGTTCATCGAAACTAGAACGGAAGTGAGGTACCTGTAGGGAGTCCAAACTACCATAAAAATGAGAGAGGCAAATAAGGCATGAAAAGCGTGCTTATTTTCTCTAACCTCCCCTCCTTTGCGGTCCTTCAACCCTTCCATTCTCGTCCCTTGAGTGCTATTTAGCTTAGCGTTGGCCCAATCATCTGTGGAGAACCACAAATCCCCTCACTTAAACTCCTGCGAGGGATGAATGCCATCTAGGGAGGTCAGACTTGCGGAAAAAGGGTCTTGATGATGATAATGTTGCCCCGTCCTAGACTTCCACTACTTGAAAATATTTTTATTCCGAAATCATTTCATATACAACATAGAGGGAGATGATATCGAAGCTGCTTCACGAGAGGTCCTCCAAAAATAAAGGCATGGAAAGAGGTAATTGCATCAAAATAATAAAGAAGGAGTTTCTTTTGGAGAAAATAAAGGGATTTACAAAGCAAAAATATGGCTACGAATTCCTTCTAGTAGGCTTGATTAGAGGAACGGTTGATTCCCTCTCTCTCCCGGAGAGACTTGCTATATGGGAGAAAATAGGCGAAATAATTGAAGAAGCGAGAAAGATGGGAGTGAAAGTGGTTAAGCATGGAATAACCGTGGACGGCCGGATATTCCTAGTTCTTGCAAAGTAATGGATCAAAGGCGTTCATCAATCTGGTTCTATCTAGATGTTGATTATTTGCAAGGATTAGTCCGGCTTGAATTTCGGCTCCTTAAAAAGTGAAATAATTGATTTTATTCTCGAATAATGTCTTTTTATTTTTGCCAAATGGAGAGTAAATGGAAAGATTAATTAAATTTCATAGCACGGTCAGAGTAATGAGGATTGGAGCATCAACTTCATCCCTTAGCTTGAAGATTCTCATAATATCAATCTGCTTTGTGCTCTCCTCTTTTCACTCGCCATCTCTTGGATCTCTGATTCCTTGAAGAGGTTAGATCTCGTTGGAGGTCGTACCACCCTAGAGGTGATAGCCGTCTCGGGATTGGATTCTGAAAGTCCTAAGGTGTACGTGAGGAACTTAAGGCCGAAGAGGCTTTGTTTAGGTTTTGAAAACAAAGAGATCCATCTTTATGACAGGTCTTCTTTGGAGAGGAGAATTTAGAAGTCGTTGAGGTTGAAGGGCTTGGGAAAAAGGATAACTTGTTTGAAGTCTACGAGATAATCTGTTTGAAGCTCGAACCTAAGCGGGTTTCCGGTTTCAAAAGGGTTGTGGTCTACGGTCCTGGAGCAACTCTTGCAGATCCTCCAACTAGGGCGGAAAAAACTTTCTTAAGGGGAATCAAGAAGGGAAAGGAAGGGACTAAGAGCTTCTCTTTTAGAATCAAGAGCAAGATAAGCTCAGCATGGAATTGGATAAAGGTAAAGGGGATGAAAATAAAGGAAAGGGCTAAGGGCTTCCTGAGGAAAGCAGGGAGGTCCCTAGCTTCGACCTTTAGTAGGTTCAGTAGAAACAAGACTGGAAGGTTCGGTCTCATAGGCTCAGGGGAGCATGTACGAATAAGAAAGACATATGGGAGCTTAGGAGAGTCTAAAGGAAAACCCGATTCCCGAAAAACCTGAGAAGAAAGCTTGGTTCCGCAAGAAGCTGGCTAAAGAGAAAGCTTAGATCAGCTTGGAATTGGTGCAAAAGGCACAAGAGCCCATGGTTGGAGGGGCTGTAGCAGTAGCAGTGGTCGTAGCCATGCTCACGCTTGGAGGAGGGATTCCAATCTTAAGTTCTGCGCTAGCGGGAGCAAAGGGAGTAGCGATTGCAGGAGTTGCGGGCGCAACAAGCTGCGGGACCCTTTCTTATGCAGGAGCAGTTTCCCTTTCCTTGAGCGAATCAGTTCTAATGGGCTTTGGGGTTGGAGTGGTTGCTTATGGAGCCTACAAGGTTGTTAAGACCGTCAGAAAGACTCCAAATATGGAGAAGGGCTTGGAGGAGACCAAGAAATTGATGCCTCTCGGACATCGTGAGCAGAGGTTGCCGAAAGGTGTGAAGAAGACCTTGGATGAGGTGGAGAGGAAGGCCTTCCCTGGGATCGTGATAGATCAGGAGGAGCAGCTAGAGATCATGGAAAGGCTTTGGCCCATGCCTTAGAGCCAAAGGACATTACTCATCCTGGACCACCCTTCAAAGTGAGCACGATTTGAAGGACATAGAATATTCCAAAAAGAGGGCAAGAGAGTGCGGAATCGTTAATCCAGGGGAAGAGATTCAGAATACACGGCGCACGAAACATGCAGGAGATTTACAAACTAAGGACAAGATTATTGAAATCGAAGTCGAACCATATTCTTCGTCCACATGACATTACATCCGATAGGAAAAGAGGACATTCTCCTCAAGAAGGGACAGAGGAAATCCTAAAGGAGTTCGCAGAAAACCTTCTATGGATTGCGATGAACGTAACTCCTTTGAACTACTCTGACAGGCTAATTTGGCTTTAAACAGCTTCTTAAAAGGCGAGAAATAAATAAGTACGTTGAGTTGATGGCTCAAGTGAAGGGATGCAAGGAAAAAGCTGAGTCCTGCATAAACATCATGTAAATGGCTTAGCATTCAGACCCCGAAAGCTTTTGCAACTTTTAAGCCCATACCTTCGCCTTCATAAAAACACAAGTTTTCAGGCTTATCTCAACTACAAGCTCTTTAACAACTGAGATAACGGCTCATATATTGCAAGATCCTAGTTCTGACTGTTTGGAGCATTCTCATAATTATAAATGGTAATATTTATTACCCGAAATTATTCCTTTCTCGTTAATGAATATAATTTTTTGCGCATCTACACCAGCTCTCAAAGCAAGTAGCATGAGCAAAAAACAGCGTTTCACAGAGTTTATGCTTCGGTTCATTTCGTTTAACCCGTTCCAGTTCGTTACAAAACCATTACGTGGAGATTCTTTAATAAAACGAGAGCTCAATGTATTGTTGAGGGGGATGAAGAGAAGGGAAGGAGGAGGAACGATCCTTCTAATAGGCTTCGCCATCGCAGTGATAATAATGACCCTAGCACCATACATGTTGCCTCCAACCATTACAACTCAACAAGAGGAGGTTCATGAGGAGTTCTCTGACGTCCTGTCCTACATGACGTCTGTGATGGAAACTGCGTCCAGACTTCCTGGAACCACCAGCGAGAAGATAGATTTCATAACTAAACAGTTCTCAGCTCTCGAAAGGGATCTTTCCGAGAGGGGGATATATTTCGCGTGCACAAACTTGACAATGCCTCTAGCTGGAGGAAAGGGCGAGAACATAGTCCTTTTCTTCACGCTTTTGAAGGGAGACACCCATTTCACCGGCCTTCTAGCAACCAACCTTACGGACCTTCAAAAGGGCATAGGATCGATCGTTGGAGGAGGCATAAAATCAACTTTTCCCAGCAGCTCTGAGTCCTTGGAGGACTGCATTCCAATAAAGACCTTCCCAGCTTTCGTAGTGCTTTACACCGGACATCCAGGAGAAGAATGGGGGGAAGAATGGGGGCAGTGGCCCCCTTCTAACCCTCCAGCGTATGGGCTAAGGATGATAAGGGTCTTCCTCTTCAACATGAGGCCTGAAGACTACCACCTGACGATGGAACTCGAAATTCAAACGCTCTTCGATGTTAAAAGAGGGATGTACATAAACTTCCAGCCCATGTACAGGAAAGTGTTCAACTCTCTTGAAGGGCAGGAGTTCTTCATATCAGCAAGGGAAAAGGGAGTCACTGGACTCGCATTCCTCCACGTCAAACTGCTTCCAAAAGGCCCAAGCAACGGGTACCTCAACATCAAACCCCAAGCCTCTCCCGATAGCGAGTGCTACGGGACTAACTCGGTTAATATCATAGTGACGAACGATTGGAAGGAGTACAGGGAGCTTCAGCTTCAAGCTATAAGGGAGGGAATACAGAACCTCATAGGGTGGTTAAAGGCGGGATCCAATGGGTAGCTGATGAAACTATCC
>JAVCBX010000144.1:0-15149 GCA_037917635.1 Thermoproteota archaeon
ATAAAGATCTATTCCTCAGTAATTCCAAATCAATTTAAGAGAAATATCATTTACTTCGCTTTTTCGACTCTTTTCTTTCTTTCTGCCTTTCTCTTAGGCTATTTAAAGCTTAGTTGGCTCATTGACTTCATTAAGAAGGCTTTTGTTCCAGAGGAAGCCATAAGAGAGGCTTCTCCCTTTGTGCTATTTTCAACCATACTCCTGAACAACGTGAGGGTTAGCATTGCCATGTGCGGCGGAGGGGCAAGCGTTTTAGTCACTCCAATTCTTTTGTTCATCAACGGCGCGGTAGTTGGCAGTATAGGAAAAGCTATGGAAGAACTCGGGAAGGTGTGGGTTTATTACAGCAGCATCGTCCCTCACGGATTGTTAGAGCTATCTGCCTTCTTCCTTTCTTCAACATCCGGGTTAAAAGCTGCTAGGGCAATCCTAGTGCCTTATCCTGGACTAAGCAGATATGAATCCCTTACAAGGGCTGTAGATGAAAGCTTCGAGTTGGGAGTTGGATCCATAGCGTTTCTGATTCCAGCTGCGCTCATAGAATCCTTTTTCACTGAAAAATTAGTTGAAAATCCAACTTACGCAACCTACGTTGGAATAGGAACTGCTTCTTTGCTTTACACATATCTGCTCCTTGGTGGAAGGAAAAATCTTGAGCAGCTCAGTGGAACATGTAGAAAGAAAAGTTAATTTGGATGAATGCAACCAAAATCGGTGCAAATGAACCTGTTGGAGCGGACAGAGGAGGAACTAAAAGAGGATTTGAGGAAAGGAAGGATAACCGTTTCTATTTATGGCCTTGGCCACGTAGGAGTGCCTCTTGCAATAGCTTGGCTTCTAGCTGGAGCCAATGTAATAGGCGTTGATGTGGATGAGGAGAAGGTGAGTAAGATAAACTCAGGTAAGAGCCCGATTTGGGAGCCTGGAACCGACCAAGCAATCTCAAAATACGTGTCTGAAGGGAGACTTAAAGCTACATTGAATGGAAAAGAGGCCTCGCTAGAGTCTGAAGTTAAACTTATAACCGTACCTGTTAGGTTGGATGAGCGAAGATTTCCAGATCTTTCAGCCCTCGAATCAGCCGCCATTTCAATAGGAGAGGGTTTGAAAAGAGGGGATCTCGTCATATTAGAGAGTAGTGTTCCTCCAGGTACTACAAGAAGTTTCCTTAAGCCTATTCTCGAGGAGATAAGCGGTTTGCATGTAGAAAAGGATTTTGGGCTTGCTTATAGTCCTGAGAGGATAGCTGAGGGCAGAGCGATAAGGGACATAGTTGAGAACTATCCTAAGATAGTTGGGGGCATTGGCCCAAGGAGCTCCAAGGTAGCATCAGTTCTTTACTCAGTTGTCGCAAGGAGAGGAGTTATCAGGATGAAAAACGATGTTGCTGCAGAACTCGAAAAACTTGTAGAGGGGGTTTATAGGGATGTGAACATAGCTTTGGCTAACGAGATAGCAAAGCTTTGCAGGGCTCTGGAACTTGATTTCGAGGAGATAAGGCTTGCATCCAACAGTCAGCCTTACTGTCATCTGCATAGGGCTGGACCAGGCGTCGGAGGCTATTGCATCCCAATTTACCCTTATTTCGTCCTAAAAGTAGCTAAAGAAAGGGGTTTAGAACTAAACTTAACTGAGACTGGAAGGAAGCTCAATGAGAAGATGCCCCAAGAGGTAGTCAAACTTGTTTTGGAGGGGACTGAGGGGCTTGGACTAAATCGGGTTGACGTAAAGGTAGCTATCTTGGGCCTAGCATTTAGAGGGGACATACCCGACACCAGGCTTTCCCCAGCATATGATGTGATAAGAGGACTGAAAAAGGAGGGATTTACGAACATTTCAGTTCACGATCCCATGGTGAAGGAGGACGAAAGGCTTCTCAATATGGGAGCTAATCTAAGCGGAAGCATTGAGGAGACTTTGAAGGGGGCTGGGGTAGTTGTTGTTATAACGGACCACAGTCAATACAAGGGATTGACAACTTCAGAAATTAGAAGAATGGCCAGAAGACCAGTTCTTATAGTTGACGGAAGGAACATGCTTGAAGTGGAGGTTGAGGAAGGAGATAGCCTATATGTGGGGATGGGTAGGCCTTGGAGGAGGGTATAGGGGAAGAGGAGATTGTCTCAATTATAAAGGAACCTGATAGGCCTCCAAAGACGGAAACTTTCCTTAGTTTAATCCTGTCTGCGTGTAAGATCTTCGAAGAGGAGGATCAAGTCATCGAGCTTCAGGTAAAGAGGATCTTGATAGTTGGAGATTTGCACGGGGACTTAATTTCAGCCACGAGAGCCGTCAGAATCGCTGAAAGAGAGGGAGCAGAAGCGATCCTTTTTTTAGGAGACTATGTCGACAGAGGTCCAAAGCAAGTCGAAGTTCTCTCCTTCCTCTTGGGTCAAAAGATTTTGAAGCCAGAGAGATTCTTGCTTCTGAGGGGAAACCATGAATCCCCCTTAACCATCCCGTATTACGGTTTCTTGAACCAGCTAAGGAGTTATTACGGCTTGGGTATTTACAAACATGTCGAGAAGCTCTTTTCCTTGATGCCATATGCTGCTCTAGTGAATGGAAGTATTCTAGCCCTTCATGGAGGGCTGGCAAAGGGCTTGTCGAATCTCAATCAGGTGAGAGAACTTCCAAAGGGGGACATAGAACCAAGAAATCCCATTGCATTTCAAATCCTTTGGAATGACCCGGACGAAGCTATAGGATGGTTTGGGCCAAACATAAGGGGGCCAGGGATTTACACATTTGGAAAAAAGGCTCTCACAAAGTTTTTGGAAGAAAATAATTTGATTAAGCTTTTTAGGGCCCATCAGTTCTTCCCAGAAGGAATCAAGATCATGTTTGACGGCTTGTTGATCAGCATCTTTAGTTGCAGCTTTTACGGAGGTACTAGCACTGCTATTTTTTTGAAGGAGGGGAAAATTAGGCCCATTAGACTGGTTTAACCTAAGAAGATTCGTACCCCTCGTAGACCCATTCGTATCGGTAGATCTCCATTTTTCTCAAGAGTCTCGACCTTATGGGAAGAACCATCAATGCTCCTGCGATGAATCCTCCGATATGAGCCCAGTATGCAACTCCAGCTACCTCACCTAGGGAGGCAGGTATAAGCTGGTAAAGGAACCAAAATCCTAGGTAATAAAAGCTCTTAATTCTCCTCACGGTAACTACATTAAAGAAAAAAACCAGAGTTACGATGTTAGCATGGGGAAATAGGACGAAATAAGCTCCAAGAACTCCACTTATTGCGCCCGATGCTCCAATTGTAGGTATAATCGAGTTGAAGTTCATCACGCCGTGTAAGAGGGCGGCTACAATCCCCCACAAGAAGTACATTAGTAGATACTTTAACCTTCCTAGCGCAGCTTCTATGTTATCTCCAAAGATGAAGAGATACAGCATGTTCCCGAAGATGTGAGTTATCCCTCCGTGCATGAACATGGATGTGAAGAGTCTGTAAAAGCTCCTCATCGGGTCTTGAAAGAAGAGTCTTGGAATGAAACCGAAGAGGTATGCGCTCCAATCAATTCCAACAGTTAGTTGCCAAACAAAGCACAACAAGTTCAATGCTATCAAGCCATAAGTTATAAAAGGTGTAATTCCGCTAGGATTCTCATCCTTTATAGGAAACATATCAGACTCCTCCTTGAGGCTCAGATGACCCTCTTCAGGGCATCGGCAAGTCCCTCTTGCCGAATACTCATCATCGCCTCATGAATAACCTTCAAAATTACTTAAAAAATGATTTCTAACATCTAACAACTGAGCTCTTATTGGAACTTTAAGTCTCTCCGCCAATTTTTCTAGGCCTTCCTTCCTCATCTATCTCTCCAGCCCTTATTCTAGACGAACTGATGGGCTTTCCATCCTCTCCAACAACTAAGGGACATACTATGATGAAGAGCTCTCTAAGTCCCCTCCTTTTCCTTTCGGAGTTGACTTTTAGAGCTCCGGGATAAGTTTCGGTTGAGACTACGATGGCTTCTGATATCTTATCAGTTCCAGCCGGACCAATTGGGTCCAGAATCCTTTTTATCGAAAACCTAGCGTTAATAGAGCTTAAGAAAGCTTCAACCTTTCTCTTTCGCTCCTCATAACTCTCAATCCTTTCTTTCAGATGCTTTCCCTTTAAAAGTGGCCCATCTGCTATGCACACTAGCAACTCCTCACCCAGCAACTTAGATATCTTCAGAAGTGTTTTGTGCCCTTTGTGCAGGTGATCAAAGGTCCCAGCTACTATGACCCTTTTGAAAGGCTTTCTATAGCTTTCTTCACCTCCCAAATTGATTGCACCTCCACGTCTGGCTCTTTTGCTCTTTTCATGGCCCACTTCCCCCTTCTAACTCTGATCGTCCTCCAGCCGGCTTTCTTAGCTTCATTCAGCAATTTTGGATTTGCAGTTACGAGCACCGCTTCCTCCGGCTTCAGTTTCAATTCCTTCAGGATTTCTTCGAACTTTTCGTAGTTCGCTTCTCCAATCCATGAGTGATGAAAGAGGTGTTGCATTCCAAGCCTTATTATCTTCTCCCAATCCTTTATTGGCTGCCCTGAGCTGCAGATGCCAATCCTATACCCGCTTTCCCTAAGCTCAAGCACCGTGCTGAAGGCCTTAGGAAAGGGCCTTAAGTAGGCTCTCTTCGTGTCGTGATAGGCGACGACCCCCGCGGCTATTATCCTGCTGTTAGCCCTTAGGCCAAGCCTAATTAGGGTCTCATCGAAGTGCTTTCCATAGTCCTCTCCCTTCTCCTCAATCACCTCCCTAAGCTTTTTCAGGAAAACTTCGTAATCTATCGGTAGACCTGCATCTATCATTGCTTTGATGGCGTTCTCCCTTGCATTCCTTTTTTGGAGAGTTGCATCGTACAAAACATCATCTACATCAAAAACAACAAGCTTGACACTCATCTTACCACCTTACCCAACTTTTCAGGCTTATCCGGATTCAAACCCTTAGCTAGAGAAACATAAAGAGCCAGAAATTGCAGAGGAATCACGTAGGGTATGGGATAAAATTCCTCTGGACCTTTGTATTCAACGATTAGGTCTCCTTCCCTTCCAATGGTTATGATGGGTGCCTCATAACTCCTTATCTTTCTGATCACGATCGGCATTCTTTCAGGCTCTATGATTAACACAGGAGTATGCCTTGAGACAAGCTGTATTGGACCATGCAGGAACTCCCCCCCGGCAAACGCCTGGATGAACAGGTTTGAAGTTTCTCTGAGCTTCAAAGCTCCCTCTAACGCCGTAGGATAGTTGGTTCCCGTGCCCAGAATGAATCCAACGGGCCTTTCTGTTAGGAAAGGAGATATTTTTCTAGCGGATTTTTCTGCTTTGAGGATGACGTTTGAGATTTTGTCTGGAAGGATCAAAATTTCGGAATCAAGCTTTGAAGGGTTCCCTCCTAAAAGCCTTAAAGCCTCGATTGATAGAAGGAAGCAAACCGTCAGCTGTGAAGTATACGTCTTTGTAGCAGCTACTGCCTTCTCTTCGCCTGCTCTCGTCAGAATTGTAAAGTCGGAAAGAGTGCAGAGAGAGCTTCCAGGAGTATTAGTTATTCCTATTACAGTTCCTCGCCTTGATTTGAAGGTATTAACGGCTTTTATTATGTCTGAGCTCTCTCCGCTTTGGGATATGGCTATGAGCAAGCAATTACTAACCTCGTCAGGTGTCCAGTGCTCTAACTCCGAAGCTGGAATGGCGATCGATGAGATGCCAGCAATTCTCGTTATGCTTCTCTGAAGCACTAGGGATGCGTGGTAACTTGTGCCACTCCCTGTAATATAAACGAATTTTCCATTTATGAGCTCCACTGCTTCCTTTACATCCTTTCTGGCTTCCTTTATCGTCCTCTCAATGGCCTTTGGTTGTTCCAGTATCTCGGCCTTCATCAGTTCTCCAGCCATCGCTTCTTGATCAAGTCTGGTTGGATAAAGTTAAAGATTTCAAGGGCTAAAGCTACTGGATGACATTACATAAGGAGGATGTTGAGTTTTTCGGTGAGCTAAGCGAATCCTTCGGTCCATCCGGCTTTGAGAGAGAAACTATTCTCTTAATCAAGGAGAGATATGCTAAATACGCTGACGAGGTTCTGACAGATGGTCTAGGATCCCTCATACTGAAGAAGAGAGGGAATTCGGATGAACCCAGGATAATACTTGCAGGTCACTGTGATGAAGTTGGCTTCATAGTCTGCGATTTGGGAGAGAAGGGCTTCCTTAAGTTCAGAGCATTGGGAGGCTGGGCTCCCATTACGCTTCCTGCACACAAAGTCAGAGTTAGGACGAGAAAGGGCGACTTAATTGGTGTTATTGTCTCAAAGCCTCCCCACCTAATGACACCTGAGGAGAAGGAAAAGGTCCCAAAGGTTGAGGATCTTTTCATAGATGTTGGCGCTTCCAGCAAAAAAGAGCTTGAAAAGATGGGGGTTAGGATAGGTGATCCTGTAGCTCCAATAAGCACATTTCAGACAATAAAGGTTGAAGAAAAAGAAATCTGGATGGGAAAAGCGTTTGATGATAGAATAGGAGCTTTCATAGCAATGGAAGTCTTGAAGAACCTTAAGGAATCGGGAGATAATCATCCAAACACTGTTTACGCTGCAGCTACGGTTCAAGAGGAGGTCGGTTTGAGGGGAGCGGAGACGACAGCAGATGTGGTTAATCCTCAGGTGGGCATCGTACTAGAAGTAGACATTTCTGGAGACGTGCCGGGAGTTAAACCAGGAGAAGCTCCAGCAAAAATGGGATCCGGACCAAGCATCGTTACTTGGGACAGGAGCATGATACCTAACCAGGCCCTGAAGGAATTTGTGATAGAGGTTGCCGAAGAACTTAAGATCCCATATCAGCTCTCAGCTGTAAGCGGAGGAACCGATGCAAGCAGAATCCACTTGCACTATAAGGGAGTCCCTTCCATCGTGATAGGCATTCCCACAAGGCACATACACTCTCATAACTCGATGCTATGTGCCAAAGACGTTGAGAACGCAATTAAACTGGTAACTGAGGTGGTTAAGAGGCTGGATAGAGAAAAGGTTGACTCATTTACTAGGATCTGAGCTTACAATTGTAGATGAGTGAGATCGAATGAAAGAAGTGCTGAGGCTTTCTAGGCCCATTTCTTGGCTTGACGGAGTGGATCCGGAGAGCGGAAGGATAATTCAAGAAGGTCATCCAGATAAAGGGAAGAGCATAGCTGATAAGATAGTGGTCATCCCTTACTCCACAGGCTCTACAGTTGGAGCTTATACTTTCTTTAAGCTTGTAAGGGCAGGAAAACAGCCTATGAAGATAATCTTAGAGCATCCTGATAGTGTAACAATAAGCGCCGAGCTAGCAGGCATACCAGTGGAAGTTCCAAGGGCAAAGAAAGCCTATAAATTGAAAGAAGATGCTCCAGAAGAGTTCTTAAGGTTTCTTGAGAAGGAGGCGAGCATAACTGATTCAGAAGGATTTGTGAGGATCAAATCGGTTCACGTAAGTGGAATATCCTATACTACGATAGGAGATGCGGGGCTCGAGTTTCTAGAGGATATTGCAAGCAGAGGAATCGTTGTAAAGGTGAAATCCACATCAAATCCAGCAGGAATGGACCTGATCAGGTGGAAGGAAATGGGAATACCTGAGAGCTATGCTGAAAAGCAACTTAGAATAGTAAGATGTCTGCTCAGCATTGGAGTTCTGCCTAGCTTCACCTGCACACCTTACATAGCTGGAAACAGACCGAATAAAGAGGATCATATATGCTGGGGAGAGTCTAGTGCAGTAGCTTACGTAAACAGCGTGATTGGAGCTCGAACAAATAGAGAGGGAAGCGTTAAAACCCTAGTCGCAGCTGTTGTAGGGTTAACTCCAAAGTACGGGATGCACCTCGAGGAGAACAGGAGGCCAGATCTAATAGTTTCGCTCGAAAGGGGATTTAGACCTAGAGGGAGAACTGAACTTGGGGCTCTGGCTTATTATGTTGGGAAGCTAGCTCCAAATTCTGTTCCCATCTATGAGGGAATTCTTAGGGTTTCAGAGGAGGAGCTAAAGGCAATGAGTGCTGGTGGTGCTGCTTCAGGTAAGATTGAGTTGTTTCACATTAAGGGAATAACTCCTGAGGCAAGCCTTCCTTACAAGGAAGGATGCAAGAGGATAAGGGTTGGAAGGCGGGAGCTTCTTGAAGTTATGGAGTCGCTTAACACATCCGGATCTAGACCTGAGTTGGTGGCAATTGGATGCCCCCATCTTTCGGAAGCTGAGCTTAGAAGGGTCGCTAAGATCTTAGAGGGTAGGAGGGTCAAAATTCCCCTTTGGCTATTCACCTCAAGGCAGGTCTTCGAGAAATGTGCCGATCTATGTAGGAGCATAGAGAGAAGTGAAGCGAGAGTATTTTGTGACACTTGCATGGTAGTCTGTCCTTTAAGGGATCTAGGATACTCAGTTGTAGCTACGGATTCAGCAAAGGCTGCAATGTACCTGCACTCACTTCAAGGGCTTGAAGTGATTTTCGATGAGCTTGATTCGTTGGTGAAGCTTTGCATTGCTTGAGCCTCAAGCAAGTTAAATATTCCCTTCTTCCATGAGAACTAATGCTTTGAGAAGGAAGGAAGAGTTAAGGCTTTTAGCCATCGCCCAGCTTGAAAGGCTAGTTAAAGGAGACCTTAGCTTGATTCATCCTGCGCTTATCGAATATCTGATGGAGGAGGGCGCTATAAGGGAAGATCGGTTCTTCCCGGTGAAGGCAGCGGTTTCCTTGGTAAAACTCGGAGTTGCTGTAGAAAGAGCTGCCAAGTTGCTGAACTGGAGTGGATTCGAATCCCTATGCGAGGAAATATTTAGATCTCATGGATTTCATACTATCAAGCACCTGAGGTTTTTGCACGAGGGTAGAAGGTATGAAATCGATTTGCTAGCTCTATCAAATGATGTCATGCTTTCGGTTGATTGTAAACAGTTGTCAAGAATAAGAAGCTCTCTTTTAATTGAGGCTGCATCTAAACAAAAGGAAAGGACGAAGATTCTGGCGGAGGTTCTTCCAAACTTAAGACGTTTTGACCTGGCTCTTGGAAGAACTTGGATTATCCCGATGGTTGTATGTTGGATTGCAGGAGGGCCGTGGATCCATAGTGGGGTTCCAATAGTTCCTCTCCATTCGCTTAACTTGTACTTAGTTGAGTTTGATCCTATGGATAGGGAGATCGCGAGAATAGAGGCCGGGTGGAAGGTTAAATATGTAAAAGGAATTTCTAATGCTTAAATGAGATTTAAAATCGTTTTATAGACGCGCTATAAAAAGCTACAATATAGGACTCTCCTTATTCAGCCAGATTTGAAGCACCAAAATCAAAATTTAATAGTTTAATCAAGCTGATCCATCCCAAGTGAGCAAATATGAGGAGAGATCTTCTTGTCTTGTCCGTTATAATTATAGTTGTACTTGTAGGAGCCATTGCTTGGTTCACCGTTAGACGTCCTCCAGCTCCCGTGAGAGCCCTTTCATATTCTCCGAAGGTTATTGAGATGTCTGCAAAGCTTTTGAAGACAGCAGAGGCAAGCGTGACCTTGAAGAACGAGGGAAAGGATCCAATGAGCGTAACCCTAAGCCTAGTGAACATTAGCGGAGAAGTAAGCCCTGAGTCCTTTACTTTAGGTCCCGGTGAAAGCAAGGTCGTCAGCATAAGTGCGGTTGGGGAAAGCGTCGGGATAGCTCATGGAAGCTTGATTGTCGATTACCAGGTGGAGAAGGTCGATATTCCTATAATCTTCATTATAAAGGCGTACAAACTAGCCATCTGCTTTGACATAGGAGGAAGAGGAGACCTAGGCTTTAACGATCTTGCATATCTTGGAGGCGAAATGGCAAGGAGAGATTTTGGGGTTGAAGTAGTATACGTTCAGCCGAGAACTGAGGCGGATTATCTTCCTCTCCTTAGAGAGCTTGCATCCTCAAGGGAATATGATTTGATAGTCGGAGTTGGATGGTTGCTCACCGATGCGATACATACCGTCGCTCAGGAATATCCCGATCAGTACTTCGCCATAGTGGATTCGATGACTGATGATCCAAACGTTAGAGGAATTCTCTTCAAGGAGCACGAGGGCTCCGCTTTAGTTGGCCTTTTGGCGGGCCTAATCACCGAGAACAACATTGTCGGCGCCGTCCTCGGGATGGACATACCTGTGCTGTATAAGTTTGAGACGGGTTACTACTTCGGAATAAATTACGCTGAAAACCTCACTGGCAAGGACATAACGATCTTGTACAAGTACACGGGAAGCTTCATCGACAGACCAGCTGGAAAGGCAACCGCTGAGGGTATGATTGCCCAAGGAGCCGATATAATTTACAACATAGCTGGAATGACCGGGCTTGGAGTGTTAGATGCCTGTCACGACTATTGCGTTGAGCACGGCCTGAAATTCGGGCCCCCCTTTGCTATAGGAGTTGATGCTAACCAAGACTGGATATATCCCGGCCATGTGATAGCTTCAATGGAGAAGAGGGTCGATCTCGGCGTATACTTCGCAATGAGAGACATTATTTACGGAAACTTTACGGGAGGTCCAATCTGGTACGGCTTGAAGGAAGGAGGAGTTGGAATAAGCAGTTTGGACACTCTAGGAGCGTTTATGGAGATAGCTAAGTTCTGGGGCGTTGAGCTACCGATGTCGCCGGAGGAAACCATCAAGGTCTGGAAGGAAATGAGAGAGCGCTATGCAGACGCATTTGCTAAGGTGGAGGAGTTTAAGGAGAAGCTCATAAAGGGAGAAATCGCCATACCGTGGACCATGGAGGAAATGATGGATCCTGAAATTATAAAGCAGATAAGAGCGAGGTATGGTGCTGGAGTTCCTCCGAGCTGATCCCACCCTCCTATTTTTTATTTTTTGATTGTTTTCTACTTATGATCATGAAATCCAATGAAAACGCTGTTGAGATGCGAGGGATCGTCAAGATCTATCCAGATGGAACAGTAGCCCTTAAGGGCGTTGACTTCGTCGTTAGAAAAGGTGAAATAAGGGGTCTTCTTGGAGAGAATGGTGCTGGAAAGACCACCTTGGTTGAGATACTTTACGGAATGAGAAAGCCAACAAAGGGAGAGATTTACATAAAAGGAAGGAAGGTAAAGATCAGAAGTCCAAGAGACGCGATGGAACTTGGTATAGGGATGGTTCACCAGCACTTCACGCTTATACCAGTTTTCACCGCTTTGGAAAATATAGTGCTTGGTTTAGAGCCGACTAAGGTTGGCATGCTAAAGCTAAACGAAGCAAAGGAAAAAGTAGAGAAGTTAATGGAGGAAACAGGACTTGAAGTGAGGTTAGATGTTCCGGTTGAGAACCTATCTACGGGCGAAAAGCAAAGGGTTGAGATCTTGAAGATGCTATATAGAAATGCCGACATACTGATCTTAGATGAGCCTACTGCTGTGCTAACTCCTCTTGAAGTTGACGAGCTCTTTCAGTTCTTTAGGAAGATGAAGCAGGCTGGAAAAACTGTTATCTTCATAACTCATAAGCTAAGAGAAGCTAAAGCCATAACTGAGACTATAACTGTGCTTCGCAAGGGAAAAGTGGTTGGGACCGTGAAAACAGAAGATGCAACGCTTGAAGACTTAGCTAAAATGATGGTGGGAAGGGAGGTTCTTTTTAAGATCGAAAAACCTTCATGCACGCCGGGAAAACCGATTTTAGTGGTTAGGGACCTTTGGGTTATGTCGGATAGAGGAGAAGAAGCTGTAAAGGGAGTAAGCTTTGAGGTGAGAGCTGGAGAAATCTTTGGAATAGCAGGAGTTGAGGGAAACGGACAAACAGAGCTCGTTGAAGCAATTACCGGGCTGAGGAAGGTGATGAGAGGTAAAATTCTGCTTGAAGACAGGGACGTAACTAATTCAAGTCCCAAAGAACTTTATTCGATGGGACTCGGCCACATACCGGAGGACAGGCACGGAAGAGGGATAATGCTGGACTTCACCTTAGCTGAGAATGCCATCCTCGGTTTGCAAGGGGATAAGAGATTTACAAACAAGTTTGGTCTCCTAGATGATGATGAGATCCTCTCCTGGGCTAAGAACATAATTAAGAAGTTTAACATAGACGCTCCCGGCATTAACGTTCCAACTAGAAGCTTAAGCGGTGGAAATCAGCAGAAGCTCATAGTTGGTAGGGAACTCATGAAACAGCCCAAGGTCATAGTAGCAGCCCAGCCAACAAGGGGGCTTGATGTCGCTGCCACCGAGTACATTAGGTCCATTCTTATCAAAATGAGGTCCGAAGGAAAGGCAGTTTTGTTAGTTTCAGCTGATCTGGATGAGGTTTTGATGCTCAGTGACAGGATGGCAATAATGTATGAGGGAAGAATAATGGGGATAGCTAAGCCAGCAGAGCTTACCAGGGAGGAAATAGGGCTCATGATGGGAGGACTTGAACTTGATGAAATAAGAAGAGGCAAGAGAGGGGAGGTGAGGACTTATATCAGATGAGAGGAGCGTTCTTGAGAGGTCTTCTAAGGGAGGTTTACATGCCATAATTCTTAGAATTAAGAGCCTTGCTAGGCCCTTTGGAGAGGCTATCTTTTCCATTTTGATTGGATCTCTGGTTGGAGCTCTCATAGTAATGTTCAGCAGGTTGGGAAGTCCATTGCTCTTCTTTAAGGGACTTATAATGGGCTCATTCG
The DNA here is from genome assembly GCA_037917635.1 of Thermoproteota archaeon. Taxonomy (GTDB): domain Archaea; phylum Korarchaeota; class Korarchaeia; order Korarchaeales; family Korarchaeaceae; genus QMVU01. The sequence continues at coordinate 12,667 of JAVCBX010000144.1, forward strand.
CTAGTACAAGAGCTTTCATGGATATGTTATCTTATACCAGTCCTCTCATAATGACCGGTCTCTCTTTTGCGGTTGCTGCGAGGGCAAACTTATTTAACATAGGAGCCGAGGGGCAAATGTACTTGGGAGCCCTTGCTGCAGTAGTGCTTGGGCATTATGTTCGTTTGCCTCCCGTAATACATCACTTAGTCGTGCTAGCTTCTTCCTTCTTGCTTGGAGGAGCGTGGGGTCTTATTGCCGGCGTCCTTAAGATCAAAAGAGAGGTTAACGAGGTCGTCTCGACCATAATGCTGAATTGGATTGCCTACTGGATGGTGAATTACATAGCTGTCTTCAAAATATACCAGCCAGGAGCAGCTTGGAGGACTAAGAAGATACAGGAGAGCTGCATCCTTCCTTTTCTGGCCAGGGGAACAACTCTTTCAATTGCAATGGTTCTAGGAATCATTTCAGCCGTAATAACATACTACATCCTTTGGAGAACAAGGTTAGGCTACTCGATCAGGGCCGTTGGGCTTAACCCTACTGCAGCAGAATATGGAGGAATAAACGTTGAGAAGACCATGGCCATAGCCATGCTAATCTCGGGTGGTTGTGCTGGATTGGCAGGTGCATTTGAGGTGATGGGGAGGTTCTACTTCCTTGACACATCCCTTAGAGTGATTTGGGGGAGAGGATTTGATGGGATAGCTGTCTCGCTAATAGGTAAGAACCATCCTCTAGGAATACTTCCAGCATCCCTGCTTATTGCGACGCTCGAAGCTGGAGCTCATACAATTCAAGTTTACACTTCAAGAGGAGGAATGGGAGTTCCATATGAGCTGACTATGGTGATAACGGGGGTGATAATAGTGATGGTTTCAACTCCCATGTTCCTGAAGTATCTAGGTGTGGCCCTTAAAAAGATCATTAGGAGGAGATGAGAGACATGCAATGGGAGTTCCTTCTATCAATATTTTTGAGGAAAGCTTTCTACATAAACATGTTAAGAGCTGCGGTTCCCGTGACCCTACCAGCCATAGGAGAAGTTATAGGCGAGAGAGCTGGAGTTATTAACATAGCTCTTGAGGCGCTAATAGTGTTAGGGGCTGCCACTTCTGTTTACGTTGGTCTTAGAACTGGCATATTGGTCCTTGCAATATTGGCTGGCCTGCTAGTAGGGGTTTTAGTTGGACTTGTACATGCTTTGATAGCAGTTTACATGAAGGGAGACCAGATAGTTGATGGAATAGGTCTTAACATATTTGCGGATGGATTTGTCATCGTTTCCATGGCAATTGCTTATGGGATGTATGGCACAAGCCCTAGTTTGCCCAAAGATGTTAGAGTTCCAAAGATCTGGGGTTTGAGTCCCTTCGTAATAACAATAATCGTGTTAGGAATCATAACTTGGTACATTTTAGGTAAGACTAAGTGGGGCCTCAGACTTAGAGCTGTAGGAGAAAATCCAGTAGCTGCAGACGCGGCCGGGATAAACGTTTTCAGAGTTAGAACGATCGCTACTGTGATAGCTTCTGTAGTGGCATCAGCAGGAGGAGTGTTTTTGGGGCTTGATTGGCTTGGAGCTTGTTCTAAATATATAAGTGCTGGAAGAGGGTTTATAGCCCTTGCTTTAGTGGTCTTCTCAAGGTGGAACCCGTTATATGCTCTGCTTGGCGGGCTTATTTTTGGCTTTACCTATTCTTTGTCCCTTTCAATACCTAGCGGAATCGTCCCGGATCAGCTCTTGTACATGTTGCCCTATCTAGTCACTCTTCTAATAGCTGCTGGCTTCTTAGGAGGAGCTAGGCCTCCTGCAGCTAGTGGGAAGCCATATGAGAGGGTTTAACAGCGCTTACAAGCTAAGCTCAATGAACTTAACTCATTCTAGTCCTTAAAAAGGGAGTTCTTCAGCGAACTCGCCCGTGTCTTTCCCTTTCAAGAACTTCCTGACACTAGAGGCTCCCAAAAGATAAGCTAAACATGAAAGGGAACCGAGCACTATTAATATCGCCAATAAAGATCCAGAAAAGGCACCTGGCGCTTCAATTATCAGAGACAAGGCAAAGAAAGAAACAACAGTGAAGAAGGCCCAAGTCTTTGCCCTTCCAAGCCCTATTGCTGAGATGAATATTATAATAGAGGTCACGATTGAGACGATTCCTCCCACAATCCAAGGCCTTGGGAGTTCAAAACCGGTTCCCATCATCCTTAAAAAGGGATTTAATGGGGAATCCTGCAGATTTAACAGCCCCGATAGTCCCGTGGCTAGCATAATGGCCGATATAGCTAAAAGAATCCCGTTTATTATGGATATGCCTAGTGGAACTTTTTTCATCTTCCCTTGATCTCCTCCACAAGCCAATCAACTACGCTCGCCTTGGAGCCCTCCCATATAAGAGTATCTGTAGCTACTATCTCATTTGCTCCAGCTCCTATTATCCTGTCCAGAGCATTGCCAACTAAGACTGGATGAACAAATGCGGAAAACACCCTTCTGGCTT
>JAVCBX010000183.1:0-4559 GCA_037917635.1 Thermoproteota archaeon
ATGAAGAGAGGGCTGGAGTCCCCCCAGGTTCAAGATCATTTAACCTAGGTCTCATAGATGCCCTAGTGACCGAGGGAATGCTTCATGTTGCTCTTGTAATGTCTGAGGGAGCCTTAAGGAGAAAGGAGAGCAGAGGGGGCCACTACAGAAAGGATTATCCTGACAGGGATGATGAGAACTGGCTAAAGCACACCCTTGCCTTCTTTACCCCAGAAGGTCCGTCCTTCGACTACAAGCCCGTCGTCATCACCAAATGGCCTCCAGCAAAGAGAGCTTACTAGGTGATCTGAATGGGAAGCGAGAAGAGGCTCATAGAGCTCTTGGTTTACAGGTTTGATCCTTCAAAGGATAAAGCTCCTTATTACATTAGGTACAAAGTCCCCTTTAACCGGAGAATGACTGTTTTAGATGCATTGATCTACATTCTCGAGGAAATTGACCCATCTCTCTCGTTTAGATATAATTGCAGGTCTAAAATATGTGGATCGTGCGCCATGATGATAAACGGGGTTCAAAGGCTTGCTTGCGAGACCCAAGTTGCCTTGCTTGGTAGCAAGATAAAGGTAGAGCCTCTCGCTCACTTCAAAGTGATAAAGGATCTGGTTGTCGATATGGATCCTTTTCTAAAGAAAATGGAAGCAGTTATGCCATATCTGTTTGAAAAGAGAGAGGTGCCTAGGATTAGCCCCGAGGAGGTTAAGAAATATGATTCGCCATCAAGCTGCATCTGGTGCGGTGCTTGCGTATCGGCATGTCCAGTCTCAGCAACAAATCCCTATTTCCTTGGACCGGCAGCCTTTAGCCAGCTCTACAGGTTCTTCTTTGATAGCAGAGAGACAGATGACGTTAAACTCCTAAGACTGCTACTTGCAGATAGCGAGCTCTCAGGAATTTGGAGGTGCCACCAGATCTACGCTTGTGCTAAGGTCTGTCCAAAGTACATCAGGCCTGGTGATCACATTGCAGAGATTAAAAGGAGGATTTTTAGGGCGAGACTTAGTGGCAAAATATGAACTAGGGTTCAACTAGAGCTTACATCCAGCATCTTTAGATCGAAAAGTGCTGTTTTAGCGACTAGAAGCATCATTCCAAATATGAAGAAAGAAGCCCCTAAGGCAGCTGCGTAGTAAAGCTCAAAACCCATCTCGCTCCAGTACCAAGCCATGTAGGAAAGAACAATCTGAACGATAAGAAAGGTGCCGTTTATTAAGACGGGTCTTTTCAGAACGAAATTAGCAGTTCTTCTCCATATTCCAGCCTCTCTCACCCTAATACCATTTGAAGGAATTTTCGCACCAAAGTCAACAATTTTAGGCCTTGTTAGGTAGTAAGGGGGGAGAGCTGCGAGCAATCCAACTAATATTGAGACTGGAAGCTGTTTTCTCAGAGGGACCTCCTCCCCAGGAGTTAAGTATCCCCAAACTGTCATAAGCACGAACTCGCTGACGTACACGCAGAGGTAGATCATTGCAAATCTCCTAAACCTGGGATGCCTAGGGCCGCTGTCGTCTATCCATGGCATTAACATGAGTGGAACCACCGCAAGCAACGGTATCACAACTCCAGCAATTACAGGATGTATTCCACTCTTTATCAGCATGTAGTCCCCTACCATATACCACTCTGGAACGGCTGGAGGGGTTGGTTTTCCGGGTAGATACTTAACACCTAGGTGAGGGGGGAATGCTATCGTAAGGAGTATTAGCCCTCCAATCACCATGAAGGATCCTGACAAAACAGAAAGCAGAAAATTGGGAAACACTGGCATTGCAGGCTGAGGCTGTGAGTCATCCATTGGGGGTGCTGCATGATGTCGGTGGCTAAACCAAACATGAATTAGGACTAGAAATATCAATGTGCCTCCCAAGGCGTAATGATAGGCGTTGTATCTTAGCAGAGTATCGTCAAGAGTTCCAGTCCCATAAATTACCCTGAAAAGGAACCTTCCCATTGGCATGTGCTTTACTAAGGTCTGGCCAATTAGTATAGCAAAGGCCCCTATGTGATCGACTCTCATGGAGTAACCTGTTATCGAGGCCAGAATTGCTAAAAGGCCTGTTATGATGCCAATAACATGGCATAGGCCCTTTGGTTCCCTGTAATTCGCTGCAATATAGGTCTTCACGAAGTGAAGGATTGAGAGAATTATCATAAGGTTTGCTCCGTGATAATGAATGCCTCTTAGAAGCCACCCATACTTGAGCCTTTCTGTGATTGCCGCTACACTTTCGTAGGCAACGTTCTCATCGCCAAAGGTGGGCTTATAGTACATCCCTAGTAAGATGCCCGTGACGGCCTCTATGATTAGCATGAGCAGAGCAAGCCCTCCCAGACCATTTATTGGACTTAGTGCATGAAGAGGAATTTTGCACCGGTTATGAACCCTTGACCACCACTTGATCGTCCATTTCTCCCTAAGCACCCTCCATCACCCAGCCCGTTGCATAGATCTTCCCATCGATTATCTCAAGCTTAACCATTGGAAGAGGCCTCTTTGGAGGACCTTCAGTTGGCTCTCCAGTATATACATTGAAGTAGCCGGCGTGACATGCACAATATATCTGCCTGCTTGGACTCTCAGCCTTTAGGAAGCCAACAATGCATCCCAAATGAGTACATCTTGCGCTGTAAGCGACAAATTCTCCGTTTTGAAGTCTTATCAGAATGCATGGATGTTCCGACGGAAACATCTCTGGATCCACTGGCATAATGAAGTGGATGGCTGAGCCGGGGGCTATTTGGTCTGCCTCGGCTATCAAGAAGGGCTTGAACTCAACCCGATAAATAAGGCTCTTGAAGAGCTCAGAAAGACCCACCCATCCTTGACCTATCAATAGAAGCAAAGAAGAGACGACGGAGTACTTCAGAAAAGCCCTTCTTAATGGATCCTCAATTCCTCCAGGTGCTTTTGGCCTGACGCTGTAGTGAAATGAGTAATATATCCAAAGCCCCACTGCGCTCAAGAAAGCAATGAGGATCAGGGCCCAGACCTGCATTCAAATCATATCTCGCATACCTAAAGGAGTTATTTAACTCTTATCAAAACCCGTAATACTCGGCTTAGAAAATACCGATAGCAGGAACTCTTTCTAAAGGAAAAGATCGCTAGAGAAAAATATACAAGAAGAGAACGAATTCCTGCGATAACAACGGTCAGAGCTGAATTAAAGCTCTAAAGAAACTTCACGGGGGGTGAGAACTTGAAAATTAACTGGTCTCCTCCCTTTTTCTTAAAAGGCTTAAACTATCTTCTTAACAAGCCCCTTAACCTTAAATCCCTCAAAAACCATTCCTAATTTGGGCGGTAATCTCCTAGGCCAATCACCACCGCTTTATTTCTTGGCCAAATGACATCAGATTCAAGGATACTTCATAGTTAATCGAGAAATCCGTCGGAAGCTCATCTTTTAGCTCTATTTTTGCGCTCTCTCCCGGTTCTATTACTTTTCCAACCATGATCTCTCCCTCCTTGAAAACAAGCTTCTCCAGCTTCAAAGGCCTGTTCCAGACGTTCTTTATCTCAAGCAAGCGATCCCTGCCTCTAAGCTCAAGAAGTTTCCAAGATCCAGCCTTATCCCGAAGAACTTCACAATAGGTCTGTAGGAAGAGATCCTTCCTCCCTTCACTTCAGCCATCATCTGGAGCCGGTAATCCACATCAAGAACGTAAAGGTACTTGTCCGAGTACTCGCTCAGAATTCCTTGGTAAAGTTTCTTTTCCCCATCTATGTCCTCCACCTTAACAATAACAAGGCGCCCGATGCTGTTCTCTAGGAGTGGATCGTAAGACTGGGCTACTGTCGCTCCAATTGCCTTTTTCTCGGCTTCTTGAAGTGCCTTCTTTAGATCCGGGGGAAGGCCGCCTATGAAGGAAGTAGTAGTTGCCGATATTGCAGAGGTTAGCTTGTCCTTCACATAACCAAGTGCGTTGTAAATTCTCCTCCTTAGTCTCTTCAGAAAGGGCCTGATGTAGAGCTCAGAGAGAGCCTTCCATCTCTCCCTTTTTTCCTTCTCGTTCATTGTATCGAGGAAACTTATCATCATCCAAAGGTTTGAGAGCTAGTTTGAATAAACCTTCTTAGAAACCATGCTTGGTGGAGACCAAGAATTCTGCTTTATCTCCTCCAATGAGACGCTCTTATCTATCAATCCTTTTTCCTTGAAATAATCCAGAAGTAACTTTGCCTTCTCAAAAACTTCTCATTTCCTGTCTCCTTGTAGTTTTCTAGGAGAAAGCCTACATCGAATCAGGGTTCTCTATTCCCTCACATGTATAGAAGATCTCAAAACCTCCTCTTGCCCTTGGAGGGGTTTCAAGCTTTCCATAATATGCCTCATTTCCTATGAAAACAAAGGTCTCCTTTCCTCTAACTAGCTTCAGCACTCTATCACTGAGAACATTCAACTGTTGAGAAAATGACTGAAAAGGATATTCCGAGACCCATAAGGTAGAGAAAGGGCTTTATTGACTCCAAAACCTGACTTAACGAGCTCCAGACCATCTATATCAAGAGACCTCTAATCATAGGTCTCTTTTAAAAATCATTCATTTCCTGAGAT
>JAVCBX010000138.1:0-4544 GCA_037917635.1 Thermoproteota archaeon
TAGGAAACCCATGGGATGTCTTTGAAGTCGCTCATGAGGCCCTAAAGCCTGGAGGGATCCTTTGCTGCTTCGTTCCGTCATATGAGCAGATGAGAAAGGCTGTTCTTCTCGCAGAGGAGAGTGGATTTGGGGCTGCTGAGGTTTATGAGGTTTTATTAAGGGAGTATGAGGTCGATGAGATGAGGACGAGGCCTAAGCCTTGGATGATCGGGCACACCGGCTTCATAATCCTTTTGAGAAAACTCGTTAGAGAGGAAACTAGGAGAACAGAGAGCTCAGATAAGCCTCAGTCTTCCTAAAAACTTCTTCAGCTATCTCCTTTGACTCCCCAAGATAGGTGGTGGGATTAAGCAACTTCTCCAATTCCTCAGCTGGGATCCTATCAAGCACCTCCATCTCCTCCAAGAGGATTTCATATAGACTTTTTCCAGCCTCCATTGCTCTCATAGAGAGCTTTCTAATGAGTTCATGGGCCTTTTGACGTCCCATTTTCCTCCTCGCAAGTTCAAGCATGATCCTCTCTGCCATTATGAAGTCCCCGACCCTTTCAAGGTTCCTCCTCATGGCCTCTTCTTTGAGGGTGAGGGACTTGATCACATATTCCAACGTTCTGAGTTGCTCATCAAGAATGAGAAATGCCTCTGGAACAATTATCCTTTCAACAGAGCTGTTTGAAAGGTCTCTTTCGTGTTCTAGGACGATGTTTTCGAGGGCTGATAGGCAAAGACTTCTCATCACCCTTGCTAAGCCGCAAACCTTTTCACTCCTAATGGGGTTCCTTTTGTGAGGCATTGTGCTCGATCCAACCTGTTTCTCAGGCCTAAAAGGCTCCTCAACTTCTCCAATCTCCGTTCTCTGAAGGTTTCTTATTTCATTAGCTATAGTTTCTAGAGTAGACGAGATAAGGGCAAGGGTTGATATGAGCTCAGCGAGCGAATCCCTAGGGACTATTTGGGTTGAGATCTCAGCCTCCTCTAGCCCAAGCTCCTTCATCACAATTGATTGGATCTCCCTCCCCTTTCCGTAAAAGGAGGCCATAGTTCCTATTGCTCCGCTAATCTTCCCCCTAACAACCCTCAATTCAACGGAATTGAGTCTCTCTATGTTTCTCCTCATCATGCTTGTCCACACAGCAAACTTGAAGCCAAAGGGCATTGGAAGAGCAGCAATTCCATGAGTCCTCCCCAAGCAGATGAGATCCAGGGATTCCCTCCCCCTTCTTATCAACTCTCTAGTTAACGAGATTAACCTGTTCCTTATCAGGGAAATCGCCATTTTAAGTTGGAGGGCGAGGGCGGTATCCAGTATATCGTTTGAGGTTGCGCCGAAGTGAACGTATTCGCCTTGAGGACCTGCCTTTTCAGCTATTGCAAGGACTAAAGCCATGGTCTCGTGTTGAGTAATCTTTTCAAGCTCGAATACCCTTTCAGTAAGGTCATCTGAGCTTCTAACTACTTCTGAAATGCGATCAGCTGCCTCCTTTGGTATTAATCCGACTTTAGCCTCTGCTCTGGCCAGAGCAGCTTCAACCTCAGCCATGAGTTTGTATCTTGTTGATATTTCGAATATCTCCCTCATCTCCTTGGAGCCATACCTATACTCAATGGGATGAACTGGCAACTCCCATCAACCCCCTACAATAATCTATTATCTTAAGAGCTACCCTCTCACCTATTCCTGGAAGCTTTGCAAGCTCGCTAACTTCTGCTTGGGCTATTCTGGAAATGGAAGTGTATCCAGCATCGAAAAGGACGCGGCCTCTCCTCCTGCCTATTCCTGGAATGGTAACTACCTCAAGGAGCTCCTCCTTCACCCCATGTTTCACCCTGTTCATAAGCTTCTCAAGGTAATTGTGGAGCTCTTTCATCTGAAAAAGCTTTGCTACTTCAGAAAACGAGTAAATGAGCCAAACTGCGTTTTGAGCCACGTTGTGAAGGTCTCCAGGCTCAACCCTAAACTTCTCCTCTATCTCCCCCATGGAGGCCTCTTCGATCCAGGCCTTCAGGGTCAGCGCCAGTTTTATCGTCTGGAAGAGCTCATAAGATGATGCAACTGGAGCTTCTGCAATTGGAATCAAGTAGTTGAGTTCTTCTACAATGGCCCCTATTCTTTCATAATCCACCCTTCCCAGTCCAAGCTTCGGCATGTCTGGAAGCATTCCTATGAATTGAAGCACCGAAAGATCTAAATCCTCCCTCAAACCCCTTTTTAAGAGCCTGTCGGATTGATCCAAGGCCTCAACCATCATTATGGCGCTCATGGGATCTATGTAAAGTTGAGAAACCCTTTTGCCAAGCTTTGTAGCCATAAGAGCACCTCCGACCCTTTCTATCATGCCATTTTGCTCCAAGAATTCAAGAATTGGGGTTACTACCCTCATTATCAAGCCTACCCCTCCCTGTATTGCGAAAAGTGTTTTTCTAAGAACTTCCCTTATTTCTTCCTCTTTGGTAGGCTCTTTCAAGGCTACAAGGGAGAGTATCTGGGCTCTTAGCTTTGGAACACTGTGAAGACTCGAGGATATCGGCTCAGGGGGAGCAAAAATGTACCTCTCCATTAAACCCTTTGACTCCTCCCTCGACCTCGCCAACAGCAGGGCCTCACCTATTTCATCATATCCAGGTCTTCCGGCCCTGCCAGCCATCTGTTTAAATTCCATGGTTGAGATAGGCCTCGAATACCTTACCATGCTATCGTAACGCATGTAAGAAGCAATTATGACTCTCCTTGCTGGCAGGTTAACCCCAGCGGCGAGGGTTGGGGTTGCTGTCAGTGCGAGCAGACGTCTCTGCCTGAAAAGACCCTCCACTAGGGACCTCATCCTGTAGGATAGGCCTGCGTGATGGAAGGCAACACCCTCTCTAATTACATCAGCAAGCTCTCTAGCTAAGTGGGAAGATGGATCCTCTTCCATCAACTCATCGGCCTTCTCGGACAAAAATTCCCTGTCAACTTCCACTTTATGCTTCCTGAATAGCCTCGCTATTTTCTTGGCGCCACTTACAGCCGCCTTTCTCCTCATGTAGAAGACGAGGACTTGTCCTCCGTCGAGACAATTCAAAATTAAGTCAGAAATTTCTCCTCTTTTTCCCAAGCGGATCCTCTTTCCATCATGAAAAATAACCTCTCCCTTACAATAGATCCCGTATCTAAGTGGAACAGGCCTCCAATTAACTACAAGCGGCTCTGCTTCTAGCCATCTTGCTATCTGCTCTATGTTCTGGATTGTTGCGCTTAAAGCAATTCTCCTAGAATCCCGATTCAAGTCCATGAACTTCGCCACCGTCATCTCTATTGCTGGGCCTCTTCCCTCGTCAGCAACGTAATGTATTTCGTCGAAGATAACGGCACTTATCTCATCTATCCAAGAAGCCCTGTGCCTTATGATGGAGTCAAACTTCTCATAAGTCGTTATTATCAAGTCATGCCTTCCTAGGGGTTCCTCCGAAGAATCGTAGTCCCCAACGCTTATCCTAACCGAAAAACCAAGATCTCTGTACTTAGGATAGAAGTTGGAGTACTTCTCCGTAGCCAGCGCTCTTAGCGGAACCACATAAACTATCTTCCCTCCTTCATAAAGCTCGTTGAGCATTGCAAGCTCAGCGGCCAGAGTTTTTCCACTTGCAGTTGGAGCTGCTAAAACGAAGTTTCCAGATGAGACAAGGCCCCTTTTCACAACCTCCGTTTGAGGCGGAAAGAGCTCCTTTATTCCCCATCTCTCAAGGATCTCCTTTATCCTCTCTGGTAATGGAGCGCGTTCAAGCAACAAGGCATTCACCTAACTCTTGAGATGAAGCCAGGCCTAGGTTCATATATGTGCCCTTCTTCCCTAAGAACCCTGAGGTCCTTCTCAACTATATCATCCTTAATCCCTAAGAGCCTCGATACCTCTTGAACGAATTCAACCCTTGGAACGGGGCCTTTTCTGTCCTCCTCCATCTCCTTCAGAATCTCAAGCTCTCTAGCCCTTCTCTCAGCTTCAGATATGTACTTTCCGGTCATTACTCCATAAATGTCGTATCTGCCTGCAACGACATCGTATCCAACGGTACTTAACATTATTTTCATAAGCTCTATAGCTTCCTTTGCGTCCTCCTCCGTAACCTCCCTCCTGAGGAACATCTTAGCTCTAGCCTCACTAAGCCTTATCAGGGCCTCTAATTGCCTTGGGGTAATTGCAACTGTTTCAAAGGCCATCTCCTGCTCTTTCTTGATGCTCATCCTCCTCATCTCCAAGTAGAATTGTTTTATCAGCTCAGCAGCCTTTTCAGTCATGACTGGCCTTATCTTCTTCCTAGCATAAGCTATGTACTTCTCCAAAAGATCTGGGGGGATTGGCGGCTCCGCTTCCTTTCCTGCACCCACCCTAAGTGTAAGAATGTGATCTGCTATTTTCTCGTCCAGAGTTACGTCAGGTATGTCTCTAATTACGAAAATCAGATCGAAGCGTGATAAAATGGTTGGAGGCAAGTTGATGTTCTCTGCAACGGACAAATCCACGTCGTAGCGACCTCTTTTCGGATTTGCAGCTGCTATTATAGTTG
>JAVCBX010000104.1:0-4537 GCA_037917635.1 Thermoproteota archaeon
GCTCGGAGAAGTTTGCCATGCAAATCAAGGGTCTGGAGATAACCGGCTACGACTGTCACGCAGCTCCTGGCATGGCTTTGGCTTATTCCACTTCTCCTATATCCGCTAGCCACAAGGATGCATGGTTTATCGCCTGGGAGCTTAAAATTGGCAGAGAAGTGATTTCAAGGGAAAAGGTCGAAAGACTGATCGAAATGCAGAGAATAAGAGGAGGGCTCTTCGAAGGAGCTGTGACCTGCAGACTGCCCTGGATCGAGCTTGGATTCAAACTAGAATGGTATCCGAAGTTCCTAAAGGCAGCTACTGGCTTAGATTATACCCTAGAAGACCTCTGGTTGATTGCCGATAGGATATACAACCTGATAAGGGCGTTTTGGGTGAGGGAATTCGGAAGTTGGGACAGGGAGCTAGACTACCCTCCAGCGAGGTGGTTCGATGAGCCGCTGACCAAGGGGCCGTTGAAGGGAGCTAAGCTAGATAGAGAAGCTTACGACAGGCTGTTAAGCTGGTACTACGAGATGAGGGGCTGGGACGATAGGGGGATTCCAAGGAAGTCGACGCTTGAGAAATCAGGGCTCGACTACGTTGCGAAGGGGCTCGAAGCAGCAGGAATCTCCCTTAGCCCGTAGTCGCTTTATCGAGGATAAGGCGCTAGTCTCAGTTCTCTTTACTTCTTTTTTCTCTCACGAATTCCTTAACCTCTTTTTCCGTTGGCTTCCTTCCAAGAACGGCTTCAACATCCTCTACAGTTATCTCTAGGTTCTTCTCAATTTTTCGTATTATTTTGAAGATCTCCTCGCCTATTATCAATCCTTTCTCCTCAAGCTCCTCTTTTGCATGAGTGTAAGCCCACTTCATCGCCATGAAATTCCTCCTACGTCATCGTATGAGATCTTATCGAAGTAAAACCCGCACCGCTCCAGCGAAAAACCTAAGTCTTGAATTGAACTCGTCATTGGCTCTATTTATCCACTTCTTGACGATATTTCCTGCTTTTCTGAGCCTATCCTTAATCGGTTTAGGATATAAAGCCTCTTGCCAGTCACCAGCCTCTAGGGTACAATGGCTTTGAGGACATAGTTATGTAGTCCTTCTTTTCACTAGGAAAGGATGACCAGCCTACGTAATCGAACCAAGTCATAGACTCTGGAACCTTTCTTGGTCTGAAGGACACGGCATACACATTCCAGCCATCACTTGGTGTGCATACGTCTTCTCTCCATTCCTTCCATTCTGCTAGATCCACTATTCCATTCTCTATTATATCAATCAATATCTTTCGCGCCTCAAGAAGGTCCCGCTCGGTTACTCTTTCAGATCTTTCAGGCACAACCCTTCACCTGAGCTTTAAAACCTCAAGCCTTTAGCATTTTCCTTAATTCATCGAGCTCCTCCTTGCTCAAAACTCTTTCAAGGCTGAGTTCAATCCTCTCCCACAGATCTCTGACATCTCTTCTGAGGATGCTACTATAAAGACCATCGCGGCGCGCGCTAGTCCATCCGAAGAAATCTAGCATAACTTCGGCCCCTTCCTTTATGCCAGAAGCATGAAGTAACTTAACCTTCCCTCTTTTGAAAATATTCACTAGATCTTCAGCTTTGATCCTCGATATTATTTCAGCGCAGAAAACAGCGGTATGTAAAGCCTGCCTTTTTTAACTTTTAATGGAATAAATTCTCCTTTGCAGTACTTCAATGCGATGTCCTTTCCCATCGACTCAAATAGATCAACAAACCATCTATGAAATGATTTAATCCCTAGAGAGTAAGTTTTATTGGAGATTTTCCCTCAGAAACAACTAAAATGGATTTTGCAAATGCAAGAGCTCCTTTGCTTCCAGTAAGATGATAAGCTCCTTCAATCCAACTCGAGATATCGTTGAATAATATAACTGCCTTTTCATCCCTCATTTTGTTTTCTCTAAAATGAAATTCTTGAACTCTTTTATCCATGAAACAGCTTCTGGACCTCTTAAGCATCTAGAAAGCCTTTTTACATTGCTAATCATTGATCCAGCCAGTTTTCTCCAATTTCTCTCCTCATTCTCTGAACTTCATTCAAGAAATCCTTTACGGCCCTTTCATCTAGGTGCTTCCTTAATTTGCTCCCAATCTCGTTGATAAACAGGCCGAAGGGAAAAAGGGATTTAAGGATCCGCCATGATTGCAACAACTATTTAAAACAAAAAAGCATCGATACAGGGAAACAGTCATCACTTTTATGCAAATCGTCACTCTAACATAAAGCTTCTGTAGAACTAGGATTACACTTAAATATGTGATTAATGTAAAATCACACATGCCAAACATAACTCTCTCCCTCCCCAAGGACGTTTATGAGAGGATGAAGAGGCATCCAGAGATAAGATGGAGCGAAGTAGCAAGAAAGGCCATAATTGAATACCTAAGGAAGTTGGAAGGCGTGATAAGTGCTGAAGAGCTTCTAGAAGAGCTAGAAGAGGGTTTCGAAGAGGAGCTCAAGGCCATTGACGTGAGGGAGGCAGAGGAGCACTACGAGAAAATGAGGGAGGCGGAGTGGTCGAGGTTCTCTTCGATACGAGCACCCTAATACAGCTGTATAAGGGTAAGGCTAAAGAGCTTAGGGGATATACTACCGTTCTGAACATAGTTGAGTTTCCAAAAGCTCTAGAGGTAAGGGGGCTTAAGATAATCTATCCCAATCCTGAGGACTACAAGCTTGCGATAATCATGGCAAAAAACCTGTTGAAAGCCGGAAAACCTGTGCCAGCCATCGATGTTGTAATAGCGGCGATTGCTCTTAACAGAGGAATGAAGCTGTTGACGAAGAACAGACATTTTCGACTGATAAAAGAGCTAGAGGAAAAGTTGTTGTTGGAAATTAAGTAGCTCTGCGGAAAAATAGCATGAGAAAAAAATGGAAGGCCTCTTGTACTGAGGAGAGAGCCTTTCCCTTGATGTTTGATCTGAAACCTTTTTTCATAAATCTCGTGTGTACGGCATGTTTCTGAAAGTTGTGCTATAGAAGCCTTATGCTTGCACGTAAGGGAACTTGAGGACATGATTTTGTTTTAGTCCTCTCTTAGTTTCTTACCAACCATATTCCTTCGCTATGTAGCAAGCGGTTATCCCAACTTCGCAGCTGACTTCCAAGGCGTATGAGTTTTCATCGACGCTACATAATTCAGCAAGTTCCTCAGTAGCTTTGAATCCTCTTAAATGTTTTGTCAAACTCCAGCTGGACTGTAGCGCAAAATAGTAGGACTTTTGCTTTGAAATCCCTCCTGATGCTATTTTTGTAATTTTCATCTTTCTCATTGAATAGGCTTTTTCAGTGTCTCTTTAAACCTGGTATTAACGGGCAACCCAAGGATCTCAGCGCTGGACTTATTTAATTCGCACCACGCATCTCTGCTCTAAGTGCAAAGTAAAATATGTGTAAAGATAGGGAGCGTGGATGGCAGAGGTTGAAGTTAAGGAGGAGCTCATAGCTGCATGCGGGCTCTACTGCGGTTGGTGCCCTTTCTACGTTGCAGGGAGCAAGGAGTTCAAGTGCAATGGGTGCTGGTCCAGGGAAAAGTGCAAAATAAGGGACTGCGCAAGGGAAAGAGGCCTGAAGATCTGCACTTATTGCCCAGAATTTCCTTGCAAGAAACTTTACAATATGTACACCCGCATGGACGAGTTCTTCGACCAGATAAAGCGGGCATTTCCCGGAGGAATAAGAGCTTAGTACTCTATGCAGTACTGTTATAGTACAAGCATACGCGGTCTCTAAACTGCTTTCAAAGTAGCTAGCTACATCTTTGCGAGGGCGAAGCATAACAATACGAGTATTTCCATTCTTCTTCAAAGGGGTATTAAGGGCTAAGGACATTAGGGTCGACAAGTACCTGTCCACTTAAGAGGAAGTTGCTGTAAAAAGCTCTGGAAGAAAATCTTAGGTGGAGAGGGTATCCAGAATCCATACTGTATCATGAGAAGAGGAAGGAAATCTTGAGGGAAATACTTGATGTTACGATCTTCAGAGATGTTGTGGAAAGGTACGGAGTAAGCGCGCAGCTACCTGATAAAATACCTTCTACTCTTCAAAAAATATATCTGAACTAATCCTGAAACGATAAGGTGAAAGCGAGCTCTTAGATGGTCTGAATTTTCTGCTTAATTTAGTCATCCGAGAATATCCTGCAAAGAAACATGGCAGATGATCCTAGGTATGGAGAAGTAGCAACTAAGATAATCGAAAGGATAGAGGAGGAGAGGAAGTAGCCGCATCAACCCTCGTGATATCGCAAGTTTGCGGTTATCTGAAGTGGAAGGGAAGAGCTGATGTAATACCCACATTTTTGGAGTTCCTTCGATCACTTCCAAACCTTTACAAGGTAGAAACAACGTTTGACGATTTTCTTCAAGCCTTAAGGCTTTCAATTGAATACAGCCTGGACTGGAAGATCTGGGATGACCTCTTAATTGCAGCACAAATGAAGCGCCTTAAAATACATGAAGTGTACTCTAACGACAAAGACTTCGACGCAATACCGGGCATAAAGAGAATTTT
>JAVCBX010000089.1:0-4508 GCA_037917635.1 Thermoproteota archaeon
CCTGTCGTGCCTCTCAAGTCTATCAAGTAGATCCCTGTAGCCTATAAGACCAGCTACAGCAAGCCTGAACTCCTTGTCCCTTTCCAGAAGAGATATCAGCTTCTCCTTGATGGAATCCATGTCCAAGTCCTTGTTAGAGGAACAGGTATTTAAGATATTTTCTATGCTCCGTTCCCTCCGTAGCTCTAGGGTTCTTATATGGTTTTGGCTAAGGTTGGGATAAGATAAAAAGTCAGTGAAAGCAGGGAGACGAATAAACTTCATTCCTAGGCGAGTTGTTGGCGTCTACGCCTCTAAAGCTGATTTTATTATCCAACCTATGTTCTCTGTTCCTTCAGGATGAGAGATATCAAAGCAGTTAGTACATCATCTCATGGATATTAGCCATCTTTCCCCTATTGCTCACTTCTCATGCTCCTTATCCCAGCTAAAAGGACGACAAATACGAGGTCTGAGAGCATGAATAGTCCCCAGAAGTTAAAGGCCGTATTCAATACAAATCCTTGGTTAGTTTTTCTTTTCAATTTTTTTAAGTAAAGGATTGCGGGAACGTAATAACTGGGAATTGCAGAGAAGTAAACGATCAAAGTGCTCTGATAGAGAGGGGTTATCCCAATAAAGGCCTCGTAGTTTGTTGAAAAACGGAACTCCATGTAAAAACAGGGCAAGAAGCATTATGAGAGTTAATTTCAGTATTGCCAGCCCTCACTCTGATAGCTTCTTCTCTCCCACGCTAGATTATTAGTCTCATAAACCAGAAAATTGAAACCAGAGTGGTATTGTATAAATTGCCCTTTTTCGAATATGAAAATTAGCTCCTCAGTCCAATAGTCCTTTGAGAAACCTGGTCCAGAGGCAGAACCTACGTGAATCATAACGGTCGCGTTAGCAGGTGCATCTACCTCAAGTGAAATGTAGTATATACCGTTCTCCTTGAAAAACTCTGGAGTCCTAATCGTGTAAAGACCGTGCTTTGGATCATATTCCCCCTCACTAAGTTTAAGGGTATAAACTTAAACTTAGAAAGGATTTAAGTCTCACTTAATTTGAGAGAATTATGGTGATAAAGATTGGAAGATAGGATCATATCGAAGCTAATATTCATTGTTGTTTTAATTTTCCTGACTAGTGTCCTTCTCTCATGTCTAGGCTCCCCGCAAGGTTCATCTACATGGGAGAAGGAGACACCATGTCCATCCCAGATCTGGTTCTGCGGACGTTGTGGGAGACTTATAAAAGATCCTGATATCTCGCGCTATTATGGCAAGGTAATCACATGGGATAAAATGAGGGAGATTCTGTATACTTTGTACGAAAGATATCCTGATCATCAATTTTCAATTAAATCGGAGGAAATTGAAGCCGAGGGCACTGTTACATATCCAAATGGGACAACTGCGAAGTTCTTTATAAAGGATGGGAAAGAATGGCCCCCCTACGAGCATATTCCAGAGGGTAGTGAGTTCTGGGTAAGAACGATCAAATTACGCTTGATCGAGATCCTAGACCACGGGGTGATAGATATGGGTGATAGCTCAGGCAATATAGTCGTACCAAAGGCCGGACCGTTTCCATATGAGGGTACCTTTATCTCCCAGTAATTCCAAGCCCCAAATGGAACCGAATGGTTAAATGTAAGGTTGTTCGTGCGATAAATCAAGGGATCAAGGTCCGGACGATATTCAATGAGCTCCCGTTCTCAAATATATAAAAGTCCCCCATGCCAGTCCCATTTCGCGAAACCGGGGCCAGAAGTCCAGTATTTAAAGATCGGAACTGTTACATTAGGAGGAGCATCTACTTCTATGGATTCACGGTAGATCCCGATGTCCTTGTAATATTCTGGACTTCTCGCGATGTATAGCCCGTTTTTAGGATCATATTCCCCCTCGCTGAGCTTAAGTGTGTAAAAGATGGGAGCCGTCTTCTCAAGTCTTTTCAGTTGAATATAGAGCACAAAAACTAGCAAAAGGCATACTAAAATTCCGACAAAAAATCTATACATGTTACATTTCTCCCATTCATAGGTTCGCAAGAAAGCAGTTTATGAAATAATTTTACAACTATATTATAACTAGCCCAATATTTACATACCCCTTAGGGAGGTGAAGATAAGAAAAAGTCATATATATTTCGGAAAAGGACCGGATCTAGAACGCATCAATTCGAAAAATATCCTCTTAACTTTGCATTAAATCTAATTCTAAAGCCAGTCATAATACTTGTTTTAAGGTCATCTAGTAGATGGAAAACAGTTGACGTCATTATTTTCGAAGCAACTTTCGTGAAATGATTTTACGACTAAAATCCTAAGACTTCCTAGATTCGATCACTGCTTCTTTAACCTTTCTTCCAACCATTTTGTATATTTTTCGAAAATTTCGGGGTGTATAGGGTTCACAACAGCTACTTCCTTAACCTTCCTCGCAAGTTCCTTGTCGACGCTATATATAGCTGGAGCACCGTAAATCTTAGCTAAGTAAAGGATGTATCCGTCCCAAGACTCAATTTTATAGGCTAGAGCATAGATCAAGCTATCTTTGGCTGCTTCTATGCTTACATCTTACCTCTGTGGGCCTTAGTTAGTGGAACGAGGAATTTTCTTCCTCTTTTTCTGTAAAACGCCGCTATAACTCTTCCTTCTACTCTATCACCCGGATTCTTTCCAATCAACCCCTACACCTCTGGCTCTCCAACCCCTTTTCCACCAGCTTCTCTAAGGCTTCGAGGACCTTGAAGTAGGGATTCCTAGTTCTATGCAGATATCGGATGGATATGCTCTCCCCTTATCCTTAAGATAGGATATTATCCGCCGATGGATCCCCTCGTCACTAAGATCTACGGGCTCTACTACCTCAATCTCCTCTAATTTCTCCCGAATTGCCTCTCTTATGAACTCAGCCTCATTATCATAAAGGCCAGTCCTCTCAACTACTTCTCTTATCCTCTCCCAGAGACCTAGCGGGATTGCTACGCTCTTGCACTTTGATCTTGCTCTCATCCAGAATTATATCTCTTATAATATTTTGCAACTAAGTGCGTCTCTTTCCTATGAGTTGTATGAGTCAGGTCAACTATACTTTTTATGATTAAAGAAAGGAGTGGAGCTGCCGATTCTCAGTTTTTTATCGTGTACTATTTAATACGATTTCGTTTCTATCTTCAAGACATCTGCCTTGAATACAATTACAGCTATGGAGGAGGGAGTGGTGGATCCTTATCTCCCTTTCTCGAGGGCAATGAAGCTTGATATCCATAAAGCCATCGCTACATCTTTGTTTACGACCGTTTTTCACTGCAATCGCTGTCTGCATCATTTATTGGCACCGTAGTAACATAATCTGGTTGCCAGCTTTATCTGTACTTCTTGCTCAATTATGAGCACGAGATTAGGAAGTAAGATATCGCTAAGGACAAAGCCAGCATGGCTAAAGGCCGGACTATCCATCCTAATATTTATCCTAGCATTGCTTGTAGTCTATAAAAAGCAATAATGCGCGCGAATCTACAAGACTTTTTGAATTACTGTCTTTTTCATAGAGATCTTCTAGAATCTTCCCTAATAAGAAGGGCGAAAGGAAGAGAAGAGACGAGCAGTATAATGGAACTTAGCCAGAAAAGAGATCTAAAGCCTAACTTTCCTATAACGATTCCAGCAAAAGAAGGCCCTAAAAATTGTCCCAGGGCAAAGGATACATCATAGGCTCCCATCAAGGAGCCCCTTGTGCTTTTGGGTGAAAGATCTGCAAGCAAAGCTATCGCTGCGGGTGCAAAGCATCCGGCTCCCAAAGCTATAAGCGAAGTACCTATTGTAAAGGACCTTTCACTTCTTCCAAGACCCACGAAGAACGCCCCTAAACCAACAATAATCAAGCCGAAGGAAGACATTCTTCTCTTTCCAACTTTCTCGGAGATCCAGCCAAATATTGTATAGGACAAAATTAGCGTTGCCGCTAGCATCGCGAAAGTCAGTCCTGTTCGATAGACCGTGAAACCAAGGCCTCTTAAATAAACGGGAATGAAAGTTGCTCCTATTGCGAGTATTGCTGCGGCTCCAACCCATATTAGGAGTATGGTCGCTGTTCTTCTATCCTTAACAGCTTCTAAAAACTCCTTAAGTATGTTTTTTGCCTGTCTTCTCGGAACTTCCTCCTCTTCAAACCAAAAAACAAGCAAGAACAAGGATATTAGTGCCATGAAGCTGGAGAGCAGAAAGGGAACGTTTGTCCCATACTTGCTTGATATCAGGCCTGCCATCGCTGGACCCAAGACGTAAGAGGCTGTAACAGTGGAGTTATAAAGCCCCATAGCCTGCCCTCTTTCACCTCGAGAAGTCCTGTCAATTATGGCTGCGAGAACCGGGGATATGGTCATTGCCTCAAATACTCCTAAGGTTGCGTGGGCCAAGAACAGCATTAGGCTCGATTCAGCAATTAAATACAGGAGGAAGGATGTGCTCGATCCTGCTAGACCTATGATGATTATTGGCTTCCTTCTAAACCTATCAG
>JAVCBX010000202.1:0-4505 GCA_037917635.1 Thermoproteota archaeon
TCTTAAAGGAAACACTTCAGACAAAAACTCTATTTTAATGTTTTCAGCTTTTGTTCCGGTTGCTTTTCCGAGCGCGCGCTGCGTAGGAGTGGAGGTTTTGGAAAGACTAGGCCTAGCGGTAGATCCAGCGATGGGAAAGATCTATCCGACAAGAAGATTCATAACTAGATTGTAGGTTGTAAACGTATTATTTCTAGTGTGCGTTGGCGATATGATGATGAGGGAGTGGTTGGAGAAGGTTTGAGCGACTTTAATAGTTAGGCGATCCAATTGTGATGGTGGGCTGGGTTGGGCTCCATCACCATCGTTTTGCCTGATAAGGCTTTAAAAGATCTTGAGAGAAGAGCGGAGTTAGAGGGCAAGTCTTTGGAAGAGCTGATCAGCGAAGCTGTGTTCAAGGAACTCAACATAAAGGACCCTGAAACCAAGGCTGAACTCCACCTGAAACTATGCGAAAAGTACATGCGCGAAGCAGAGGAGTTCTTGGCGAAGAAGGACTATACTCAAGCTTCCGAAAAGGCTTGGGGAGCCTCCTCACAGATTGTTAAGGCACTGGCCGCCAAGGAGGGAAAGGAGCTAAGAAGCCACGCCAGCCTATGGGAGTACGTGGACGAGCTGGCTGAAAAACTTGGAGATTCGGAGCTGAGGCATCTGTGGAGAACCGCCAATGCCCTCCACCAGAACTTCTACGAGAACTGGATGCCCCCCAGAGAGGTCAGGCTCTCAGTAAAGGATGTCAAAACCCTCATAGAGAAATTAAGGTCTACCATAAGGCCTTAGCTTGCTGGCGCGCTATCCCCGTCCAAACTAGATTCTTCCGAAAATACTCGAGAAGATAAGAGGTTAACGTTCTTTAGATATCTATATAACTTTTAAACCCTCGATGCTTGCTATTTGAGCTAGCCTCTTATCGTACGTGAGCTATACTAAACCTAGCCAAGATGATCTTGGAGCTGATAGGTTCCGATCTCCAACCGACGTTTGCACCACCTAGAAAGGGAGACATCAGGCACAGTGTAGCGGATATAAGCAGAGCTAGAGAAATTCTTGGGTTTGAACCCAAGATAGATCTTAGGACAGGCATCCGTAGGATGATCTAGGGGGGAACTTAAACAACTTCAAAAGTTTTGGTATCTAGCGAGAAATTGAGCTCGATAAAGGTTACTGTTATTCTTTACCAAGATTTTGCATGATTTTGCTCTAATTTTAGCTATAGGCATATCTCAAAGGGATTTGAAGTACTCTAAGAGCTAGGGAAGGCCCGAGCTGGAAACAGTAGCATTAAACCACATCTGAAGCCAACAAATCTTCCTTTCTCCGTTAGAATACCAGCTAAAGCAGAAATCACCCTTCTCTGGGCTGTAAGTCCACAACTCGAAGATTATTCGAAAGTTCTTCCCCCCTTCAGCTCCTACATCAATAAAGCCGGTGGATTCGTTGTTGATGGTTAGCGAGACGTACACCTCCCCATCTTTCAATTTATAATCTGAAATCTCCCAGAAGAAAGGGAACTCCCAAGTTTCATTGTCGGAAAGAAAATTCCTAAGCTCGTAGATCACTGGTGCATCTGCGGGAGCCCCCGTGGTCTCATTCGGAGGGTTGGTTTGAGCGTTACCAAGCTTTACCCTCACCATTACGTACTGGACGGATCCCATGAAGTTGGTAACACCAACGTACCATCTCAACAGCGTTTTAGGAGGGACTTCTGCCGTTTCGCCAGGGTAGTAATCCGATATCTTCTTCTCCTTTCCAAGAAGGTAGAACTGAAAGAACTGCTCCTTGGGCCTTGGGGTTATCCAGAGGTACGAGGCAGTTGAAAAAATTGTGAGTACGGATATGAAAATGAAGAAAAGTCTCCATCTCTCCTCGGTCATGAAGCCTTCTCCTCCCTCTTTTTAACAATCATCCTGAGTATTCTCTCAATTTCCCTCCTATGCCACCACTTATAGGCGTAGTTTAAGCCAAAAGCGGTGATAGCTGAGGAGATGGGAACCGAAATGAGCAGAAAGACCTTAACCCTAAACAAGTGCGAGGAAGCCCTAACCTCGAGCTCCCTTGCCATTGCTATAACGCTTTTCGAAAGCTCAATTGCGTTTGAAATTGCTGATCGTTCTATCTCACCCTTTCTTGCCCTTTCTAGGAGATAAAGGGCCTTATTCAGCCTTAAAACAAGCTCATCTAGCTCCTCTTTTCTTGCTCCAGCTTTTTCGGCCTGTTTAATTGCCATGAAAGCCTCTATAAGCTTTTCCTCAGCTTGTTCAATGTTGCTCTCTTGAGGGTAGGCGATGTGGGGACTGACCGCTGGAAAGCTCAGGAGGGTAAGCAAGATTATGGAAAACGGGAGAAATTGCGCACGTCTGCGCATTGAATATACCTCGTATCAGGGAACTTCCTTCCAGTAGTTTTAAATATTGTTTTAAAACATTTAATCTACTTGATAAGCTGAAGAAATCGTGGCCTCCAGGAAGAACAGGGATAAGAGGATCAAAGCGCTGAAGAGGCTCGTTGAATCGATTGTAAAGAGGGAAGGATCAATTGAAGTAATTGAACTGGTTGAAAAGGTGAGGTCCAAGTTCAAAGCCGATGTTGAGGAGGTGATCGAAGCCATCAAGTTCCTAGAAGCCGAAGGGAAGATAGATCTTTGCCCACCACCAATAAGCGTTACCTCTTACATTCACTACCTCGGGCTTGTTGAAGAGAACGGTTGGTTTTACCTACTTACCGGAGCGGTTCTAGGTACATTGCTCTCCATCTACATACTGCCAGATTCTTTGCCGTGGATTGTAATCAGGTGGATTCTAGGATCCATATTCGTCCTCTATTTGCCTGGTTACGTGGTTGTAGAGGCACTCTTTCCAGAAAAGAAGGAACTAAGTGGCATAGAGAGACTTGCCCTGAGCCTAGGGCTAAGTCTAGCCATAGTTCCCCTCTTGGGATTGGTGCTCAACTATACGCCATGGGGGATAAGGCTCAACCCCATAACCATAACCCTTTCCCTAGCAATCCTCGCGTTAGGACTCCTCGCAACATATAGAAAGTATAAGTTAGCTCTTATGAGGAAGATCTGAAGCTTCTTGAAAACACCTCTCAGCCCCACGCTGGCTGAAAAAGAATTTTTTTTATCAGCCTTTTTGATTCAGGATGACCAGACAGAACAGGATCCTGGTCACCATCCTGCTATTTCTACTTATCATCCAAAATTATGCCACAACCATCCTCGCCGATCCAATGGAAGAAGCCCTCAAAAGCATCATAAAGGCAGCAGACTGGTTAGTTTCTAACCAAAATCCTGAAGGAACCTTCGATCTTGAAATGAGCCACATGCACGGCAGGTATCAAGACGCCATGATACTTGGATGCGCCGCGATAGTGCTGCTTGAAGCCTATCAGATCACTGGAGAGCCCGAATATTTGAAGGCAGCGAACCAGACGCTATCATTGCTTGCAAGCTGGCAAGATTCGGACGGTGATTGGTCGGCACATTCCAGGTATCTAGGGGGAGGGACATATTATCCAATCGTAGCCTTCGCCAAGTTTCAGATCTACACCGGCAATCATGCCTTCATGAACAACATGATAAGAGCTGCTGAAAACCTGATAAGAAGGACGGAGCAGAAATCCTTTCGCTCCTATTATGTATTTGAAATAGGAGAGAGGAGCTATGCGCTTCTTCTCGTTTGGAAAGCAACGAACATATCTAGATATGAGGAGATCGCCAACAGATGGGTGCGATTCCTTGTTAGAGAAGCATTCGACCATGAAGCTGGGGCTTGGAACACTAGAGTAGATGGAGAAGGCCCTCAAGGCATGTGGGACGTAGTTCTTCCAACACTCCCCCTCCTTATCTCCGATTACATCTCTTTGAGAGGTCTGGCAAACCGCTCCTTTTACTGGGCACTCGATAACTTAAGTTCCTTTGAGCCGGGTGCCTACGTTCCAGCATCGCCTAGAGGGAAGGTGATCCTTTCAAACGAAGTTTATAGGGATCAAACTAATGCTTATCCCCATTTTACTGCAGAATTTCTCATTCTGGCAACCCTTCTTGAAAGAAAGGAGGAGGCAAGGGAAGCAATGGAGTGGCTGCTCTCCATGCAGGCTCAGGATGGAGGTTTTTACTTTAGAAAGAGCCCTGATGGAAGCATAGATAAAAGACAATACGTCTGGGACACGTTCTGGGTTGTCTTCGGGTTGCACACCTATTTACAAAAGGAGATGCCGGAGAAGATGGGCTCATTAATCTCTCAGCTGGAGTCAAAGGTTCAAGAAGCTGAGATCATGGGAATTAATGTATCCATGTCCCGGCACTATCTGACGCTGGCTAAAGATAGCTTGAATTCGGGTAGATACCTCAAAGCGCTTAGCTACCTTCAAAACGCAAACAAGACCCTTCAGGCTTCTTCTGAAGCGTTTGAAGCGATAAACGAGGCTGATTCCCTGATTTTCTCAGCCAAGCAAAGAGGTGCTAATGTTTCTGAAGCAAAACTGAAGTTAGAGGAGGCTATAGA
>JAVCBX010000128.1:0-4486 GCA_037917635.1 Thermoproteota archaeon
GGTCTAGCCGTTTTCGCTTTGATGTTAATGTACAGATCTGCCCCTTTGCTCAGAACAGACGTTGACATCTACCTTTTTTCAGCAACAAGCATAGCTTTAGCCTCACTTGTAGGGTTCTACTTACATAAAATAAAACAGACACTATCCTTGAAGAGGATGCTGTTCGATCCAAAGAAGCTCATAGGGGAAGAGGGGATAGTTAGGAGAAAGATACCCGCAGGAGGAACTGGAATAGTTTTAGTCAAGTCAGAACTTTGGTCAGCGACCTCGGATGAGGAGATAGAGGAGGGATCTAGGGTTAAGGTTGTTGATGTGAGCGGCTTAAGGTTGATAGTTAAGAAGCTGGACTAAAAAACTGTGGAAGAACACAATTATAAACACCAAAAACTCTTGAAAGGTGGAGGTAAAGGGCATGCAGTTCTTCCCCATACCCATAGGTACGATTTTTACATTCATAGTTGGACTTATAGTCCTCGCCCTAGTTGCTTCAGCGATAAAAATTGTACCAGAGTACAAGAGGCTCGTAGTGCTAAGGCTGGGTAGATTCATAGGAGTTAGAGGTCCTGGGTTTGTCTTAAGGATTCCTATAATAGATCAGATAATCTGGGTCGACCTGAGGGAAGGATACTTTGAGATTCCCCATCAAACCTGCATAACTCAGGACAACGCTCCGACCGACATAGATTTTGTAGTCTACTTTAAGGTCGTGGACCCTGCTCTTTCAGTTCTTAACGTCTCAAACTTCAGAGGTGCCGCTCTAGCGCTGGCTACTACAACACTAAGGGCCGTCATAGGGGAGATGCAACTTGACGAGGTCCTCGCCAAGAGGGATCACATAAATCAGATATTGAGGGTAAAGCTAGACGAAGTAACAGAGAGATGGGGCGTAAAGATTACAAACGTAGAAATAAGAGAGATACTTCCGCCCAAACAGGTTCAGGATGCAATGATCAAGCAGATGGCCGCGGAAAGGGATAGAAGAGCCATGATAACTGAGGCAGAGGGTAAAAAGACTTCAACAATTCTCGTAGCCGAAGGAGAGAAGGAATCTGCGATCTTAAAGGCAGAGGGACAGAAGCAAGCAACCATTTTGAAAGCCGAGGGTTATGCCGAGGCTCTCAGGAAAATATTTGAAGTTGCTAGGGAAATAGACGTAAACACCATGAGGCTCCAATACTTGGAGACGCTGAGGGAAGTAGCAACATCTCCAGCAACAAAGATAGTCCTTCCAATGCAACTAGTAGGTTTAGTCAGGGGTTTCTTTGAAAGTGAAGGTGAAAAATGATAGGCTCTAAGTAAAACGGGTGGGAATTCCTAACATGAAGTCAAGTGAAATGAGAGCAGTCATAACTCTATTAACTGACTTTGGAACGAAGGATCACTACGTATCCTCGATGAAAGGGGTCATACTCTCGATAAATCCTAAGGCAACCATTGTGGATATAACACACAATATAGAACCATTCAATATAATGCAGGCAGCCTTTGTCCTGCATCAAACTGCCAATTGGTTCCCAAAAGGAACGATTCACGTGGTCATCGTGGATCCTGGTGTTGGATCCAAAAGAAGGGCTATTGCAATCAAAACTAAAAAATACACCTTCATAGGGCCTGACAATGGGGTTTTGATGCCATCCGCCAATTCATTTGGGATAATTGAGGTCAGAGAGATAAAAAGGAAATTCTTCGATGAAGTAAGCTATACCTTCCATGGAAGGGACGTCTTTGCCCCTGCGGCCGCAAGCCTTTCACTTGGCATGAAGTTCGAGGAGCTAGGCCCGATAGCACCCAACCCAAAGGAACTAAGCTTTTGGAAGCCAAAACGAGTTAATAATGGGCTGAAAGCCTTAGCTTTACACGTAGATAGGTTCGGGAATGTCATAACCAATATCCCTAGGAGGGATTACGAGGAGATAGCGTCTAAGCATAGAGTTTACATGGAGCTAAGGGGTAAGAGAATTTCATTAAAACCAGCTCGTTCTTATTTTGAAGGAAAACCCATGGAACTGCTTATTCTTCCCGGAAGTGGTGATTTCGTGGAGATTTCATGCAACAGGGAGAGTGCTGCTAAGCTTCTAGGATTAAAACCAGGGGATGAATTCTTCTTGAGGTACGAGTCATCTTTTTAATCAGCTTTTGTAGTAAGTTGAGAGACTTCATATGTCGAGGGAGAAACGCCTGATCCTATGGTTCGAGGAAACAGATATGAAAGACGTTCCTCTAGTGGGTGGTAAATCTGCTAGTCTTGGAGAAATGATTTCAATGGGACTTCCAGTCCCTCCAGGCTTCTCAGTCACAGCCTATGCTTACGAGAGATTTCTAAAAGAAATGGGAATAGCTGAGAAGATATATGACATAATAAAACAGGTTGTAGGAGAAGAGAAAACTCCAGAAAATTACGAAGAGGCCTCTAGAAGGATAAGGGAGCTAATAGAATCAACACCCATTCCTAAAGACATTGAAGAAGAGATAAAGAGAGCTTATAGAGAACTTTCAAGGAGATTAAACATCGAAGACCCATTGGTTGCTGCTAGATCTTCGGCCACGGCCGAGGACCTTCCAGATGCTAGCTTTGCTGGTCAGCAGGAGACCTTCCTTGGAGTTAAGGGCGAGGAAGAACTTGTGGAGAAGGTAAGGAGGTGCTGGTCAAGTCTTTTCACACCCAGAGCCATCTCTTACAGAGAAGATAAAGGATTCAGGCATGAGGATGTCTTAATAAGCGTAGGGGTACAAAAAATGGTTAACTCTCGTAGCGCAGGCGTCATGTTCACCATAAATCCTGTAACCGGAAATTCAGAGGAGTTAGTCATTGAGGCAAGCTGGGGACTCGGAGAATCGGTTGTGGGAGGCAAAGTAACGCCAGACACATATGTTGTTGATAAGAGAACTCTTGAGATTAAGGAAAAACACATAGGAGATAAAAGGACAGAAGTAATATTAACCGAAGAAGGAGGAACCATTGAGAGAGAAGTAGAAGAAGATAGGAGGAAGGCTCAGGCTCTCAGCGATGAGGAAATCAAAAAACTCGCTGAATACGGGCTTAAAATAGAAGAGCACTACGGAAGGCCGATGGACGTGGAGTGGGCGATAGACAAGGATTTGAATCCACCTAATAACATATTTATACTACAGGCGAGACCCGAGACCGTCTGGAGCTTAAAAGAGGTTGAAGAACCGAAAGCAGAGGTTAAAGTAGAGGCTAAAGGAGAGCCTGTCGTTAAGGGACTCCCAGCAAGTCCTGGAATCGCTGCTAGCGTAGCTAAGGTAGCATTGGAGCTTGAGGAGGCTAAGAGGCTCATCAAAAAAGGGGACATACTAGTTACTAAGATGACAACTCCTGATTGGGAACCTTACATGAAGCTAGTCTCGGCCATAGTTACGGACGAGGGCGGAATGACTAGCCACGCAGCAATCGTTAGTAGAGAGCTTGGAATACCCTGCATCGTAGGAACTGGAAATGCAACCAAAATGATAAAGACCGGGAAAGAATATACCGTTGACGGAAGCACTGGGACGGTTTACGAGGGAATAAGGGAGGATTTGATGAAAAAACCCGTTAAGGAAGTTGTTTCAGTTGCTGGAATGGGATATGCGGGTCTGGAAGTACCCATAACCGCTACTAAGATTTACATGAATCTGGGGGTTCCAGAGAAGATAGAGGAGTACAAGGACCTCCCGATAGATGGAATAGGCTTGATGAGGATAGAGTTCATAATAGCGAGCTGGATAAGGTTGCACCCACTTGCAGCGATAGAGCTTGGAAAAGCAGATTTTTACGTCGAAAAGCTGGCCGAAGGGATAGGAATGGTTGCAAGGGCAATCTATCCAAAACCCGTCGTGGTTAGGTTCAGCGACTTTAAGACAAACGAGTACGCTAAGCTTGAAGGAGGGGAGAAATATGAGCCTTTAGAAGCCAACCCTATGCTAGGGTGGAGAGGAGCCTCAAGGTACATATCCCCTTCCTTCGAGCCCGCATTTAGGCTGGAAGTTAAGGCCATAAAGAGACTGCACGATCAAGGGCTAAACAACGTCTGGGTAATGATACCTTTCGTCAGGACCATATGGGAAGTTAAGAGGGTTCTAGAGATAATGAGAGAAGAAGGGCTTGAAAGAGGAAAGGACTTCAAGGTCTGGGTAATGGCCGAAGTCCCTTCAAACGCATTGCTAGCTGAGCAGTTCGCTGAGCTTGTTGATGGCTTCAGCATAGGATCCAACGACCTCACACAACTAGTTCTTGGCGTCGATAGGGATAGCGAGGTTTTAGGAAGAGCTGGATACTTCGACGAGCGAGATCCTGCAGTCTTGGACGCAATAAGGAGAATCATAGAAGGCGCTCATAAGAAGGGGGCCACTGTAAGCATATGTGGTCAAGCTCCAAGCGTTTACCCAGAATTCACCGAGTTCTTGGTTAGAAATGGAATTGATAGCATAAGCGTGAACCCAGACGTTGTGATATCTACCAGAAGGCTTGTTGCTAGAGTAGAGA
>JAVCBX010000177.1:0-4480 GCA_037917635.1 Thermoproteota archaeon
ACCCTCCTCAATCGGCCATACTGGGCGTGGGGACTATATATCACAAACCAGTGGTTGTCGAGGGCAGGGTTGAAGTTAGGCCAGTGATGCACCTTTCCCTAGTCTTTGATCACAGGGTTACAGATGGAGCACCAGCTTCGGACTTCCTTAGAAGGATAAAATCAAAACTAGAAAATCCAGAAAACCTGTTAGATTAATTTTCAACCCTTTAAAGAAACGTGAAAGCTCTTCCTTAGTGGAATCCTTAAACCAGGTAGGAAGAACAATTTGGCCTCATAACTCACTTCCATCAAGAGATCCATCTCTGAAACGGGCTTAACATCCAGAAATATTGTTTGATTCCTGCCGCTTCTCATCTTAACAAATCCAAAAATTATCAAGAAGTTTCCCAAGTTTTCCCCTGAATCTGAGGAGTAAGCGCTCAATTTAGCTGAAACGTATAGTGGGTATAGGCCTTTGTTTACCAGTGAGAAGGTTACGTTGATCCCGATCCTATTATTTTTGACGATCTCTGCATTTATTACGCGAAAGTTAGAGTGAACGCTATATATGGAAGAGATCCAGATGAGGATAAGGATGACAACGGCTGAGAAAAACGCTAACCTTTTGGAGATCTTCACATGATTAGTTGCAACCTTATCAATAAAAAAGAGGGAGGTTAGGGAATCACTTTTTACCGAAGAGGTAGTAGAACGGAAGGAACAGAACGAAGGTAAGAGGATTTGTTCCATCGCAGATGCTGCATATGTAAGTAGCTCCTTCTGGCATCGTGAAGCCTGCCGCAACAGCTGCATCGGTGAAGTAAGGTGCCAAGAAGGATCCTATGTACATGGCTGGAATCAGAACTATGGCCCCTATGATAAAGGCGTGAATCACATTACCTCTCACGATTGGTACGAGCATGCAGACCATGAAGGGGAGCACTGCTAGGTCTGCTAGTGGGAGAAATCTATTTCCTGGAAGTACAAAGGCCCAAAAGATCGTTATAGGGACTAGAAGAAGAGCAGCAGCTATGGCAGTTGGATGTCCTATTGCTATAGCAGAATCTAGCCCTATGTAAAGCTCTCTTCCCCTATATCTCTCTGTTAAGAGCTTCTTCCCAGCTTCTGCAATGGGAACAAGTCCCTCCATAAGTATTGCAACCACCTTGGGCATTAGGTACATCACTGCAGCCAAAGTAATGCCGGTGCCCAAGATCCCAGCCAGGTCCTTTCCTGCAGCTATGGCAAGAGCCAGTCCAATAAAGAGCCCAAGAACCATTGGTTCTCCAAGCACTCCTAGCCTCGCTCTTATGGCCTCCGGATCTGCTTTAAGATCCCTTAGTGGGGGGATTAGATCTATTATCTTTTTTATCGGAATTCCAATCGGAACATATGCAGCGGAAAATCCGTGAGGAAGGGATATTCCAGGGATGTTAAGCATTTCCTGAACTCCTTTAGCGGTCCAGTCTCCTAGTTTAAACACTATAATTGAATTTATAACGGCAGCGAGCAATCCAAGAGGAACGCTTCCTGTAGCCATAGTTACGAGAGATCCTGTGAAGGCAAAGTGCCAGTAATTCCAAAAGTCTATATCTAGAGTCTTTGTGAGCTTTAGAGCTAACATTGCAAGATTAACTGCAAAGCAGATCGGGATTGTGAGCCCTCCAACAATCGTTCCAAAAGCTATAGCTGCTGCAGAAGGCCATCCAACATCGATAACAGTGAGCGTAATTCCTGTTCTTTCGACCATTGCTTTAGCCACGTCGCTCATGGTTCCCCAAAGCAGCCCGATGACGAGGTTTATTCCAACGAAACCACAACCTATGGTTAAAGCGGCTCTAAAAGCCCTTCCTTTTGGAACTCTAAATCCAAGGGCGACGAAGAAGAGGATAATGGGAATGACAACGGTGGCACCAAGGTTTAGGAACCATCTGATTGCCTCAACAATTCCCATGGGTCACACCCTTGAAGGAAGGTTAGTGAAGAACTTCGTCGTTTATCTAATAAAGCTTAGCCGATATTTTCCCCTTGCAAAATATGCTCTTATAATCTTTATGGTAAGGAATTTCGGCTATTTCTTGATTCCCACAAGTTCTAGAATCTTGTTTAGCGTTTCCTCTTCTCCTATCCCGGTAAGAAATGGAACTCCGTTCACTACAGGAATCCCCTTTGCGGCAGCTTCTGATACTGGAGTCGTTGCAACTATTACATGAGGCTGAAAAACGGTTATTTTCCCAGGAACCTCAGCGGCCTTACATTGAACGATTGTATAAGGGATTCCAAGTTTATTAAAAGCCTCCTTTAACTTAGCTGCCACAAAAGTAGCAGTAGCAATGGCAGTTCCACATGCAATCAAAATCCTAATGGGCTCAGTTGCTGGAACCATGGGCATCACCTACTCTTCTGCACGAATCCCTTAAAAATATCGCCTAACTCTAAAACGTTATCTTATGGCTGAAAAATATGCTTCTTCCTTTGATGAAAGTAAAAGGAAAAAGGCAAGAGAGCTCAGGAATAGCTAATGCAGTATTAATCATATTTTCTGGCCTTAATATGATAGATGCCAACGTTACTCCTTACCTTTTATATCTCTGCTGATTTTTCTTGCTTATGATTTTTAAGCAAAGAGGTTGAAACCCTTTAACTTATTATTAATCCGAAGCTGGTCCTTAGGTGATCTTCCATGCCAGAACTAAAGAAACGCCTGGGGTTTAGAATGGAAGGAAAGTGGGATGGAAGGACGGGAGTCATCATGACGACCTCGAAGGGAAAAACCCTTCATATAGATACGCCTGAGGAGTTCGATGGATTTGGAACTGCTCCATGTCCAGATGAGCTCTTCCTAGCTTCAATTGCAGGATGCGTGTTAACTACGTTTTTGTGGTTCTCAAGGAGAAGAGATGTCGAGATCAGTGATTTAAAGCTTAAAGCCCAGTCAGAAATTGAATTAGAGCGTGAAGGATACTCCTTTAAAGGCATAAAAGTGTCGCTGGAGGTGAAGGTGCCTGTGGGTTGCATGGAGAAGGCAGAAAAGTGTTTGGACTTAGCAATAAAGTACTGCCACATTTCAAAGGGAGTTAAGCCCTGTATTCCCTTGGAGATAGAGGGAAGGGTATCATCCAACTAATAACTCAGCTTCATAAGAATTCATTTTTAAGAAAAATACTACACATTTTCAGGGCATGAAAGAAGGTGATCTAGTAATAATAACCGATTTAGATGTCAAGAACTTTGAGGAAGTGATTAAAGAGCTTGGATCCATCCTCATTAAGAGGGGCTTTGTCAAACCGAGCTTTATTCCAGCAACAATCGAGAGGGAGAAAAGCGTGCCAACTGGTCTTGAGCTGAGCGGTGGAATAAATGTAGCCCTGCCCCACGCAGGAGTAGAACACGTTATTAGACCAGCTTTGGGCGTTGCAAAATTGAAAAGAGAGGTGATTTTTAGAAAGATGGATGATCCAGAGGCAGAAATTCCGGTAAAGATAGTTTTTATGCCAGCAATAGAAGATCCACACTCTTACATCGTTACACTCCAGAAACTGGTTAACATCTTCAAGAACCCAGAAATTATAAAGAAGATAGCGGAAAGTAATGAAGCAGATGAAATTAGAGAGATTTTAGCCCAACACTTAATCAGACTCTAGTTCCTTAAAGGAAAGTCTGAAACAGAATTGTTAGGCCTGTTTAGCTTTTTAATTACTATATAAATTTATGAGAGGCGAATACCTCTTAGCTAAACTTGAGCATTTGTCTTTGAGTTAATTTAACGAGAATTTTTAATGAACATGAAGCTCAAAACCATGGATGTTAAGTTTTCTTTGCTTGAATCACATAAGAACCTTTTGGAATGGAGATTGTCCTATGGATTTTGCCAAAAACTATATGAAATCTCTAAGGCCTCCTCCAAGCTTTTTGCGTGAAGTAATTGGAGGTCCTCCAAGATTTTTGAGGACAGATTTTCTGTTACTACTATTACCTTGGCCTTCTTCAACACCCTAGCAAGTATCTGTGCCTCCCATTGGTCGAAAACGGGATCCAAGCACATGTTAATGAATATAGAAAAAGAAAGAGATCACTTCCTTTCCTTGAGACACTTTTCCCTTATGAGATCAGATAGCTCCTCGTAGAGCCTTTTCTTAGCAAGTCTCACAAATTTCTCGTCTTGAAACAGTCGGGTTAAACAGGATAAGAAGCTGATATAGCCTTCTGGCTTCTTTATAACGAGTAGAAGGATCAGTTCCACTGGAACTTCCTCCTTTGGATCCTCCATGCTGTGAAAAATCACAACTTTTTCTGGAATCCCCACGAGAAGGGCCTCCCTCAGGACATGCTCCACATCTGCATGGGGTATAGCCACATTAACTCCTTTTGGCACCTTTATGCCGGTAGGATACTCCCTTTCTCTTTTGATTAACGCCTCCACATAAGTTTCTTTGACAAAACCTCTCTTTAGCAGGTGCTTTGCCATCTGCGTGAGAACCGACTCCCAGTCTCCTCCA
>JAVCBX010000199.1:0-4443 GCA_037917635.1 Thermoproteota archaeon
TTCTTAACCTCTCAGGGGAAATTTTGCTACAAGCTTTCTTTTCTATAAAATCGAGAAAAGTCTCATCACTTAGAGGAATCATTTCACTACCTCTCTCTTCCAGCAACTCTACGTTCCAAAGCATTAGATCAAAATATTCCTTAAAGTCCCTTAATTCCTCCTCATCATAAGTCTCTTTAACCCATTCTTTGATCAGAAGCTTGAGGAAATTACTACTCACTCGATCAACCTTTCTCTTGGAGTACACGACCAAATATGATGGGGGCTCGTCTGGGAGGGTTAATACCAGTCCCCTAACTATCAGGAAGCGATTTTTCAGGTAGAATCTGATTGCATCAAGCGTGTCGGCAAAGACGTACTCTAATTCTCCTTTCCCTATTAGCTCTTCAATGAGGACTTCCAGAAGTCTGCTACCTATCCCCCTTCCTCTGTACTTCTCTTCTACTGCTATATACCCTATGTTAACCGATTTAATTCTCCGAAAGGTCTTATATAGGAGAACAGCAACAAGCATGCCAGTTCTTCCATCCCTAGAGACTATCAGCCTGTATCCTCTACTCAGATACCAACCAACTTCTTTTCTACGCGCCCTACCAAAAGCTTGTTGGAAGATCTCAATGATCGCCTGTAAATCTTCATTTTCGATTTGATTTGGGTGCAACATTTCGCATTCCATGAAATCCATCTTGGTATGCAGATTCCCGAGGATCTAGAATTAAAAAATGTTTTTGGATCGGGCTTCTCTTTAAGGCAAGATTTGTGTACTCCACTTCCGCAACTGGTGTAAATCACTATATCCTCCTTACAAGTCCATTCATTACAGTCAGAACGCTCTTTAACATGCTCGTTACAAAAACGATCACAGGTAGTGCGCGCTGCTACAAGGAATCTGTTGCCAACGTTATCAAGGGAATAGCCCCAGAGATTAGAAATAAAGCACTAGAGATGATTAAGAGGAACAAGGTCATAATTCCTGATCCCTTGGGCAACTCAGCCATGAAGAGCATGTGGCGCGCATTATATCTTGATTCTTATAACCAAGAAGGAAAAATTGTAAGAAAAATCCTGGCTTTATCCTTTTGCCTTTAAGCAGACTGGATTGCCCTTACCTTGTCAGCAATGACCTTTGCTAGTTCTTCTATTATGTTTCTTGAAGCATTCCAAATCTCTATCCCAAGAATATCTCCACTTTCATCCACATCTACGTACACATCTTCTGCTAGAGGTCTAGTATCTACGATCTTTCCATCCCTCAACTTGATGTACAGTATGTTTGACTCATCATCGTATTCCACTTTCATTTTATTCGCACCCATTTTCCCTGCTCTAACTTTCCTGCTCATAATTTTCTCAGCTTCCGACGTTATAAATGTTGTTACAACTTTTATCTTTTCTCCTTTCCTCGTATAATAAACTAGCAAGTGCTTTTTGTTTAACTTCTTGAGTGCGATGTTAGTTCCCGTGGTTATATCATAATATAGGAAAGCAGGATTCTCTAACTTCTATTCCTCTCTCCAAGACTCTTTTCCTTCCGTGTTTGGTGAACTCCAATTTACCCATTTTGCGCTCACTCTCGTAGTTTCAACGCAATACTACGGTAATAAGTAAAAAAGAAGCTCACCAGTCTTTTTGGAGCCTTTAGCTGTATTTTCCCTTTGATTTGTTGGAATAAATTTCTAGGGCTTATCCTATCTTCTTTAAGAGTTCGTCCAAGTTTTATTTTTGGCAGATGGCAACCTAGAGCGCATGTTGGAGAATTCGCCAGATATTAAATACTTTTTCTAATGACTTTACTTTCATCAAAGAAACGACATCTAGCCTCATCGCTCGAGAGCCTTTCTGTCTGTAAGGTGGCCAAGATCGCATTGACTGCCTCCTTCAGAGCCAGGTCAACCGATAGGAAAAGGTCCGAGTAGTCCAGAGGCTTCCCATCCCTCTCCTTGAGCACAATGGCCTCGAGGGCGGAGGAGTCAATGACGATCAAGGCCCCCCTCACCAAGGCCGCTGATGTCTCCTTTGGTAAGGACCAGCCAGCCATCCTGAGCCTCTTCCTTATCTTCTCTTTGCTCCTGCGTGCATTAACCTCCCTTATCTTCATCTCCACGAACTTCCTGAGCTCCTCTGGCCAGTTTATCTCTCCTTTGAGCTCATCCATCTTCCTTTTTTATCTCCTTCTTGACCTTGAAGGAGACTACTTCTGATATCATGAGGTTTACAAATTGGTTAAATTAAAGGTTTACCTAAATTTAGCAAGGGATTTTAACATCGGAAAAGCTCAAAATAAGCCGTTTGGCAGTTAAGGAATTTCGCTCGTTTTTATCTCTCACCTCTTAGACCTTGTGAGAATAGGGTTACTATCCAAGATATTAGGGCGAAGAGTCGACCTTGGAATTTTCAGCAGCATGAGACCATACATAATTGATGATTTAAGAAAGGAGATGAGAGCCATCTAGGAGAAGGACGAAGCTTCACTATCTTAAAGAATCCATGCCAAATGTAATCAGGACCTTTCTGTTAGCGTTTAATCAAGATAAAGAACCTTATAGGAGAATAAACCTGAGAAAATAACTATTCACTAAGGAGGGCATCAGGCGCGAGTTAAGAAATGAAAACTAAGTTTTCTGTAGGAAATAGGACTCTAGCAGCCTCCTACAAAGTTTATATATCTCCCTTGCCTGTTTTACAGCTCTTTCAGCCTCATCTTTGCTTATAACATCGTCAGGCGTTAAGAAGTCCTCCTCTCCTCCGTAAAAAGCCAGCTCCCTCTTTGCTGCCAGGTAGAAAGAGGTCTCGGCCATGAACTTAATCCTCTTCCTGAACCACCCGGGAAACCTGCCTCTGTTCTCAATGAGGACGTCTGAAACGTCGTGAACCTTGGGATATTCTATTCCTACAAGCTTTAAAGACGCTTTGAGCGAGAGTTCGACGCACTCCTGACTCAATCTGAGGGCATAGGGGTAATTTCCCTCTTTTAGAGCATCCTCAGCGTCTTTCAGCCTGCTAAGAGCCTGCCTCATGTAGGAGGATGCCATCCTAACAAGCCTCAAATCTGGATCACCTCCAAGGGCCTGTAGTCCGGTTTGAGATCCCAATACCTCCCTGACTTTCCCCTCACCCTCCTAGCCCCCATTTCAACAAGCTTCCTCCTAAGCCCTTCCAAGATGCTCTTCAAGAACTCGTCTTCATCGTAAATTATCACGGAATCCTCCACCATGTCAAGCATTATTAAGGGAGTTCTCTCAGCTTCCTCCTTTCTTAATGGATATAGGCTTATGCTCGTGTAGTATCCGTGCCTCCTCAGGAAGGAGAGCTCTTCACCTACCTCATCCTTGATTCCCTTGAGCAGGAACTCAACCCTCTCCCCAAGACTCCCCTTAAGTGTATTAGATACCAAGAAGATGTCTAAGTCGCTGTTTGGAGAGGCTTCCCCCCTAGCCACGGATCCATAAACGGCCAAGGAGGTTAGATCAACGAGATTATCTAGAGCCCTGAAGATGTCGTAAATCAGCTGGACATACCTTTCCTGCCTCAAATGCGCCGCCCTAATCCTTCCTGAGGCGATGAGAATGAAGTTATCCGGCGAGATAAGCCTATAAATTCTCGGCCTACTCCTCTTGAAGATGAGGAGAACTCCTCTCCTGTGGAGATGATGAAGTAAGACCCTTGCCCTTTCTTCATCGACTTCTAAGAAATCCTTGGCCTCTTTTAGCCTGAATACTTCCCTGCTGAACCTAACGTATAGCTTCGAGTAGGCCTCCCCAAGCCATCTTGGCATCCACATTAAATTAACAATTAATTAACATTAATAAATAGTTAACTAATAGTTCGCAGCCACTTAAGGTCTGATCTCTTAAGCATGGGCACTTGCATATACCATACAGATGGAACCTATCTCAGACCTCAAAACATAAGATTTGAGGCCATATGAAAATTGCTGGCGTGACAAGGGTGGATTCTCTCCTTCTCAATAAACTTGAATACAATACGAGTATTTTGATGGAAAAGAAAAAATAAAATTTAGCAGATCTAAAAGAGCACGCGCGCATCATGATGAAAAAGCTAGGATTTCAAGAGTAACCTTTTATCATAGCACATTAAAACTTGCGAGGCCTAGAATATGTCCAAGGAAGTTGTTGAGGAAGCTTCAGAGAAATCTGGAGCTAATGTCTCATATCTAGATGTTATCAAAGGAACGTTTTAGTCATGATAATCGGAGGCATAATTAGGCAGCTAAGCCTATTCATGACCTTTCCTTACTTCAGCCTCTATGTCAGGGCCCTTGGAGGATCAGCAGTTACAATAGGGCTCGTAAACTCTTTGCGCCCCCTAAGAGCTACTTTTATATATCCGATTGCTGGAGCTCTGGCGGACTTCTATGGAAGGGTGAAAAATACTCGTAGTAATGGGTTTGATGAACGCAATGATCTACCTCCTTTACATGAT
>JAVCBX010000030.1:0-4432 GCA_037917635.1 Thermoproteota archaeon
AGCTGACATAACTATAAGCTGGGAAAACCTTTACGCATACAACCGCAAAATTCTAGACCCCATGGCAGATAGATACTTTTTCGTTCACAATCCTATCGAATTAACTGTAAAGGGCATTCCTAAAACTTTTGTTGCTAAACTACCTTTGCACCCAGAAAAACCCCAAAAAGGCTTCAGAGAATACATTGTAAAGCCCAAAGGAGATGACGGTTTAGCATTCTTTTGGATTTCTAAAAAAGATGTGAGCCCTGCGAAAGCTGGAGAAATCCTTCGTCTTATGGAACTTTTTAACGTAAAAATAGAAAATGTTGACTCGTTTTCTGCGGAGGCCTCTTTTATAAGTGAATCTTATGAGGATGCAAGGAAGGTTAAGGAGATCCTAAGGGAGATCAAAAAGCTTGCTTCATCTTGGAAGAGAGGACAAGCGCAGGAAAAGGTTGAGAAGGTGGGAATTGGAAGGGGGAAGGACAGGAACAAAGGTGAGGGGGAAACAGAGGTAAAGGGCCGTGGCAAGGGAAGGGGAAAAGGCAAAGGAAAGCCCTAAAAAGAGGAAATCAATGAACTAGATCTCAATCACCTCCAATTTCCTCAAAACTTCCTCCAGAGCTAAGTTCCTGTCCTGGGAAATCAACCTGAGGTGCTTTATCGAGAGGGGGTCAAGATCAACGAACTTGCACGAGACTACATCAACCGCAAGCGGATCCGTTCCAACTATCACCTTTTTGTCGGCATCTACCACGTTGAGCTCAGGCCTCAAAATCTTGGCAAGGTCCGCAATCACCTCATCGACGCCAAGCTTGTGATAGACTCCGTACTTGTCCTCCTCCACAAGAAGGCCGAATAGATTCTTTAAAGCGCAGGTGAGCATTGTATTTGAGTGCTTTCCAACCTTGGGCAAGTTAACTAGAAGGTCACACTCTAAAGCGGTCTTTGGAAGTGGAAGTTTGCTTGCTGCATGTGGATAAGGGACTGAGACGTGCACTACCTCATCCTCCATTAAGTTCATTGCCCTAGCCCTCTCAAATTGCTTGAGAAGATCCAAAATCCCAAGGCGCTTGAACTGTCTTTCGGGAACGTACATCATGCTTCGCGTCTCTCCTATCACAATTTTTTCCGAGATTGGATGAAAGAACTCGAGAACCCTCTCTAAAACCCTTATTTCAGGGTGATAAAGCCCGCATACATTCGGTTTCATCAAAACGAGTCCATACTTTCCTGGAGAAAAGCCAGATTCCTCTAGAACAACTTCAAAATCGTCAAGAAACTTTTCCTTATCGCAGACAACAACCTTCATTAGCATCACCTCTTACTTTGACTCTCAGACAAATTAAACCCTAATCCATGGTTATGATCTCAGCCAGCGATGCATTGACCTATCCGATCAGCTCAGGTGCGAAGATGGTAAATATGGAGCACTACGGACAATTTAGCGAGGTGGAAATTCAACTTATAGCCCCTCTCTTAGCTTGAGTTTCTTTCGAGAAATTGGTTCAATTGCCCAAAGAAGCGAGTCTAGCAGAATCCAAGCGATGAGCATCTCTATGAGTGGAGACATGTTAACCTGCACTTTTCCTTGAGGTATGCTGACGGAGACCTTTCCAGGCACTCTAATCGTTTGATATGCTAGGTATAGCCCTGTCAACATCGAGAGAACTGGGGCAAGCTGGGTGCGGTGAAGCAGTCCAGAAACAAAAGCCAATAACGAGTAGATCATCATATCTGGGACGAATAGATCCTCTAAGGCTGGAGGGGCAAATTCAAATGGTTCTCCCGGCTTCGGTAGCAGGGAAGCGAAGCCCATCAAAATAATCCAAAATAAAAGGGAATATAAAGCTCTCTTCAATCCGTTCTTGAAATCTAAGAGCCTCAGCTCCTCATCTTTGCATTTCATCCGAATGACCACTCCGCCTCCACCTCTACAATCTCCATAGTTGAGATTTGAATCCCGATGCTGTTGGCTCCCGCTACCTCCGGAGGGAGCTCTATGGAGGCCCTGCCGTTTGGCCTCAAAGTTTTTTCTACCGAGTATATGATTTGATCTTTGGCATAGAAAGTTAGCTTCAATTCTATTGTAATCGGAGAATCATTCCACAGAGATAGGGAGCCGTCTGGTTTGGATTCTACTCCAATCATACCTTCCTGAAGCGAGTGGGCGAGTAAGATCCACGGGCTTAGATACAGGATCAATAAAGCTCCCATAGCAACCCTTAAGATCGCTTGTGGACTCATCTTAGACCCTCCCCTCGAGCTTCAGCAGGCCCCAAAGCCCTCTATCCAACAGGTACCCTCCAGCCGTCATGCCCAGCGCAAGCGGCACCAGCTTAGTTAGGATGACCACGAGCTTTGTTAACCCAGATTCTAAATTATGTGGAAGCGTTGGCCCCCAGAAGAGCTTTAACGCGTAATAGAAACTTATACAGATCATACAAATTCCTATTACACTTGCTAGAACCGATATCCAGTATGCTGCTCCCCTTTCCCGTTCTCTCATGGGATCACCAAGCTAAGGGGCAGCTCCCCTAAATTAGTTCTACGAAGTGGGTTGTGCTTCGAACTTGTGTTCTTCCCCAACAACCAGTTGTTGGATGAAGTCCATTCCTCCACGCATGAGAAATGCCCAAAGGAAGCGAATGCATCATTTATAGGAAATTAAAACAAGGGAACCTTAGCCTTGGCGCTGGAAGTGATGGA
The DNA here is from genome assembly GCA_037917635.1 of Thermoproteota archaeon. Lineage (GTDB taxonomy): Archaea > Korarchaeota > Korarchaeia > Korarchaeales > Korarchaeaceae > QMVU01. The sequence continues at coordinate 2,692 of JAVCBX010000030.1, forward strand.
ATCCACCATTTCTAATTTGCCCAAGAATTAGCTTGAAAACCAGGAATGCCCGTCTTCTTTGCTTGGAAGGTCTCTTCAGCTTTTTAATTTTCAAGGCCCATCTTTCAGGGTTATATGATAATAGACGGTCACACCCATTTTGCGCCTCCTGGAAAGGGTTTGCCTCCGAATAGCCTCGAGGAGCTCCTATCAATAATGGATGCTTGCGGCATAAGTGCTGTCGTCACAACGCCCCCTTATTCCTCCATAGGAGCGGATAGAACTTACGATGAAGCCAATGCTTTCATATCGAAGGCCATGGAGAGGGCACCAGATAGGATCTTTGGATTCATAAGGGTCAATCCTCACCTGCGAGAAAATGCTCTAAACAGCATTGAGGATGGTGTTAAGAACAAAGGATTTAGAGGGATAAAGCTTCACCCTAGAAACGAGGCATTTCCAATAAACAGCAAGGAGCTCATCTTCCCAATAGCTGAACTTGCCTCAATGCTTCGAGTTCCCATCCTATTCCACACAGGAGATCCTGATACCTACGGCTTTGCCCAGCCAGCCTTAGTAGGCGACCTTGCTGACCACTTCCCCGATGTGACCATGATAGTTGGGCACATGGGAAAGAGGCTTTACGAGGACGCAATACTGATTGCGAGGTGGTTTGACAATGTGGTGCTAGAGACCTCTTTTCACACTCCAAGAGAGATTAAGAGGGCAGTTGAAAGGGTTGGCCCTAACAGGTTGATCTACGGCTCAGATCTTCCCTTCGGAATACCGGAAGTTGAGATGATGAGCGTAAAGCTCTGCGAAATATCAGAAAAGGAGAAGGAGATGATCTTAGGCTTGAACATGGCCGAGATCCTTGGCTTAAAGGTTTGAGGTGATTTAGGTGGAGATAAAGGGTATAATAGACGGTCACGCCTTCCTAGGAAGGTCCATCTACATTGATCGAGGGCCAGAGGAGCTGATATCCGAGATGGAAGGGCTTGGAATAGAGGCATCGGTGGTCGTCGCCCCTCCTCCCGGACCCTTCTATGAGGAGGCAAACGAGTTCGTCCTAAATGCAGCTAAGAAAAATCCAAGAAGGCTTATACCAATCTACAGGGCAAATCCCCACCTTAATAATGAGGAAGGAAGGGTGATGAAGGCATTAGAAGCCTTAGGTTTCGTTGGAATTCAACTTGACCCTACTAACGATGGCTACTCCCTCAGGAGCCAAATAATAGAGCCCATCATAAAGGTTGCTGAGGATCTTGGCTCTCCGATTTACATTCACTCGGGAGACTCAGTATTCTGTCCACCGGAATATGTTGCCGACCTTGCTTCCAAATTCGAGGGAGTGAACTTCGTTACCTGCATGAGCCCAAGGGCTCCAAGGGCAGCAAAAGGAAGGGAAAACATGTACCTTATGACAAGACCCTTTCCAACGCTCGTCTTCAAGATGGGGAGATCTGAAGAAATTGAGATCGATAGGCTGATCTTCGCCTCTGATTCTCCCTTAGATTCCCCTGAAATAGAGCTAAAAAGAATAGAACTTGCCAATTTGGAACCTGAGGCCTTAGAGGGGATCTTAGGAGGAAACTTGAGGAGAATACTTCCTCTAAAGCTCTAGCATCACCAATTTTTAGCTCCTAGCAACCATTTGAGAAAGGATGGATCAGAGGATCATAAAGAGGATTGAGGCAATAAGGCTTGACAAAACCAAGGGGGCAAGCGAGCTAGCGAGAGAAGCCCTTCTTACCCTTAAACT